>JAFWVZ010000234.1 GCA_017523605.1 Bacillota bacterium
CATGGTGGGTCTCCACTGGACCGCCGTATCCGCTTACGGCGTGGCGCTGTCGCTGCTTTCCGGATTCCTCTGCGTTTACAGCTGGAGGGCATCGCTGTTCAGCAACATACTTTCGTTCATAACTCCGCTTCTTATCTGGCGCTATGTGCCGTCGCTTCCGCCGCGGGAGGAGACCGCCCCGGCAGCCATCGATGCTGCAGAATTACCGGCAGAGAAAAATGAAAGACTGCCCTGGCTCTGGATAGTCTTTTCGCTGGTGGCATCCCTGGTGCTCAACTGCCTGTCCAACGTGTTCTATTTCTCGGCGGACTTCTACGTGGCGGAGAGGGCGCTGGGCAATTCCGCGCTGACCGGAGTGTTCACGGCCATGTCCACGGTGGGCGGCGTTGCGGGCATCTTCTTCGGGAGGCTCTACGCCAAGCTTAAGAACGGTTTCCCTGCGGTGATGTTCTGCGCGGCTGCGATAGGAACGGCCGCTCTGTCATTCCCGATAGGCATAGTCGCGATATGCTTCTTCCACTTCGTCATAGGGTCCACCTATACTCTGGGGCTATCGTATTACCAGACTTCCGTAGTGGAGCGGATCCATTCGAAGAAGAACGGTCAGGTGCTGTCGTTCTTCGACGTTGTAAGCTACATAGGCATGTCCGCCGCAGCTTACGTTCCTATGGTCGCGGCACGGATCACCGGCGTGGAGAGCTACGTTAAGTGCTTCGTCCCGGTATCTATTGTTCTGGCAGCCTTTACCGTGATCTACATCGCGATCCTGTGCGTAAAAGGGCGGAACAGCTGATAGAAGCAGTGTATTAACTTAATGGATTATGTTAACAGTTTTAGTTCCATTTTAGTTCCACTACCCACAAAAAAATACGGTGTTTTACCATCTTTTAAGGTCTTCCACGTTTATCGACGAAATGCACGAGAACCCTTGAAATTTCAATGAAAGATTTGAAACGAAAAGCCGAGTTTTTTCACAAAAAAACATGCCCGGACGACAGTGACAACCAGAAGGTCACAAGTTCAAGTCTTGTATGGGCCACCAAGTAAAACCCTTGAAATCTTAATGATTTCAAGGGATTGTTATTGTTTGAAGATTCGACGAAAACCTTTTTCTCCACTACGTTTGCCGGGATACTGTCTCTGGTGCTTGCATGTATCAGCATAAGGATCCTGATCGGGCGAGGCTTGCGCGATATTAACAAAAAACAGAAATAGCCGCCAAATCCCTAAGCGGCTATTTCTAATAGCTAATCTTGAGGGCTGACCGTCTATCGGCGGTGCCCCTTTATGTCCTGAATATATCACAGTATCTCAGATCGGTCAATATCATATGGCCCCGCGCTTTCGTTAATGCAATCTGGATTCCTCAACGTTTCAGAACAGTTCTTTGCGTTTAAGATCGAAGTAGGAGAGGGTGTGCATGTCGTGCTCCGCAATGCCTTGTTTTTCCTTAAGGAAGCGCTCGCGCGGGAGCTCTCCGCCTATCTCCGCGGTTATAAGAGTTTCTTCCGTTCCGAAGTACTGTGCGATCAAGCGGCCCTTGGGATCCCAGACCGCAAGGCCTCCGCCGCGCAGGTCTTCCGCGTTCCCGGAACCGGCGGCCCCGGTCTGATGTACTCCGGTCTTCACATCCTTTGTAAGCAGGTTGCAGGCTGCCGCAAAGCAACCGTTGTCTGAGGCTCTGGCCGGCAGGTGCACCTGCCAGTTTTCTTTGCATCTTTCGCCGCTCATTCCGCTGGCGTATGGGAAAAGCAGCAGCTGCGCGCCGAGCTTTCTGTACGCGGAGGATATCTCCGGGATGTGGCTCTCCCAGCAGAGCAGCATGCCGCAATCGACAGGACCGCGTGATACCGGAAATTCGTTTCCTGCCTCAAAGAACATGGCCTCTCTGCTTCCCGGATGGGTCTTTCTGTAGATGGTCCTTTCCCCGCCGCAGTAAAGCTCCTGGGAGATGTAAAACTTGTCTCCGCTCTTTTCCATGAAGCCGAAACTCACTGCAATTCCAAGCTTTTCGGCGGCTTTTTCTATGGCGGATATCGGTCCGCCGCCTATGCCCGGCGCTCCGTCAGGTCCGTCCCCGATGCTTAGCGCCAGCTCAGCCGCTCCATCCGGTCCGGTCCCGATGCTCAGCGCCAGTTCAGCCGCTCTTTCCGGGGCGTAACCTGTAAGGCTGCATTCGGGAAAAACGACCAGTTCCGCGCCGCCATCCGCGGCTTCTTTCATGTATGCATTTATCTTTTCCGCGTTGGCGCTTTCGTCCCCGGGAACGGGGCATATCTGCGCCAATGCGATCTTTATACCAGTCATTTGCGATCTTCTCCTTACTTCCGGTATTTCTCCCGGAACTTCGCCGGCGTGCAGTGAGCAAAGCTCCTGAACACGTGGTAGAAGTACTGCAGATCTTCGTATCCGCTCTGCGCGGCAACGTCCTTAATGTCTTCGTCCGAATAGATCAGCAGACGCTGCGCCTCGCCCATGCGCTTGCTTATTACGTACTCGTTTACGGTGTAGCCGGTAACAGCTTTGAACTGCCTGCTGAGGTTGCCCTCGCTTACGTAGAACCTGTCGGCAACGTCCTTGATCCGCAGCTTGTTCCTGTAGCTGACGTCCAGGTACTGCAACACCTCGGACACCAGTTCCTTCTTGCTCTTGTGCTTTCTTTCCCTCGGTGGAACAAAGCTCTCGGCTTTCTTTCTTACTATGTCCAGCACCGCATCCAGAAGCTTGCCGCATATGGCAGTCTTTTGCGGGTCCTTGTAATTGTCCATAAGATAGCCGAAAGCGGCTGCCGCAACTTCGAAATCCTCGCCCAGAGGCAGAGGCGGATCCACGTAGGACGGGATCACGTGGCCGTCCGGCAGGCCGTCCACCTTAACGCCGGACACTTCTATGCAGATCTGCTCCAGTGGATCATCCGGATCGGACTTTTCCGAGTGCGAAACACCGGGATCCTTTACCACCATCATTCCTTTTTCTATCGTGTATTCTTTGCTGGCCGCGTAAAAACTGCCGCGGCCCTTAAGTACCAGCGACAGCTCCGCGGAGCTCTCGTGAGAATGCAGGGGAAAGCTCCAGTCGGACCGGGGCGCTACGTATACTATTTCTTTTACAGACGGAAGATCCATGGTGCTGCTCCGTTTCTTTTACTCTGAACGTATCCGGAACACTGCCGCGAACGCAGCGTGCGCCGTACGCTGCATTATTCCGGCAATGCGCGGGATTTTACAATAAAATATCAGGATATTCTAATGTAAATCACTCAAAACCGGATTATAACGCAATAATCTGCTTGTATTTTACAATAAAACAGCAGTATCGTCAAATTGAAAGATCCTGCCGGAAACGCTACAATTTAATCGTAAAGCAAACAAATTGCACGTAAACCAAACAAACCAAACGCGGAACACAAAGGAGAAAAACAATGATCAAGATCGTAGCAAAGATGCATCTTAAGGAAGGCGCTCTCAAGGAATTCAAGGAGC
>JAFWVZ010000235.1 GCA_017523605.1 Bacillota bacterium
AAGATAGCCGACAGGAGCTTTAAGCTTACCGCAGAAGAAGCGGACTTCCGCGGCCACGAGAGGCGCATGCTGTTCTTTGCGGACACCACGGAGCTGGAAAGCACAAAGGACTACATGGCCCAGACCCGTCCGTGCGCGGCCTACATCAACGTTGACAACTACGACGACATGCTGGAGGCAAGCCCCGTGGAGGAGCAGTCCAGCATTGCCGCCCAGATAGACAAAACAGTGCACAACTGGGCCATAGGCCTGGACGCGGTGCTTCTCAGAGCAAGGTCCGACAGATACCTTATGGTGTTCGAGCACGAGCATCTTGCCGCTCTGCGCAGCACGCGCTTCCCCATACTCAACGCCATGCACGACATAGAGACCAAGGCGGATTTCCCGGCATCGCTGTCCATAGGAATATGCGACGGCGACGGAACGCTGGAGGAGCTTCAGGCCGGAGCCTCCGCGGCGCTGGATCTTGCTTTGGGCAGAGGCGGCGACCAGGCAGTTGTGCGCAGCATAGAGGGCGAAACGGAATACTACGGCGGAGCACTTCCGGCAGTTGAAAAGCGCAATAAAGGCAAGAGCCGCGTAATGGCTCACATATTCGCGCAGCTGGTAGAGAGCGCGGACAACGTGCTGGTAATGGGGCACAAGTCTCCGGATCTGGACAGCTTCGGCTCTGCGCTGGGCGTATACGCTCTTGTAAACAACTGCGGCAAGCAGGTGTCCATAGTCCTGGAGGACGCCGGCGAAGGCATAGAGCTTATATACAGGGATGCAAAGGAGCTGGATGCGTACAGCTTCGTAGATCACGAACAGGCGGAAAAACTGCTGGGACCCAACACCCTGCTGGTGCTTGTGGACCATCACCGCGCTGCCATATCCGAATATCCGCCGCTTATAGCCGCAGCGCAAAAGATAGCCATCATAGACCATCACAGAAGGTCCGGGGACGCCGTGGAGAACGCGGCTCTCTCCTACACGGAAGCGTACGCAAGTTCCGCGTCCGAGCTGGTATCGGAGCTTTTGCAGTATTCCGGCGAACGCGGAGTAATATCCCGTTTCGAGGCGGACGCTCTTATGTCCGGCATAGCCCTGGACACCAAGAGCTTTACCGTAAACTCGGGCGTAAGGACCTTCGAGGCCGCCAGCTGGCTCAGGCGCAGCGGCGCGGACATGGCCAACGTAAAGAACTACTTTAAGATAGGCCTGGATTTCTACCAGAAGAAGGCCAGGATAATTTCCAGCGCCGAGGTGCTCTCCAACGGCATCGCTGTGGCGTATACAAGGGAGAGCGACCCGTCCATGCAGGTGCTTGCCGCGCAGGTGGCGGACGAGCTTCTGGAGACCAAGGGCATAGACGCTGCGTTCGTAGCAGGCCGTGGTCCCGGCAAGACAATGATCTCCGCAAGATCTTCTGGAAAGATAAACGTCCAGACCATAATGGAAAAGCTGGGCGGCGGCGGACACCAGACCGTTGCGGCAGCGCAGGTGGATCTGGGACCGGAGGAGGCCATAGCTCTGACAGTGGCCGTAATGAGAGAAGAAAAACTGCTTTAGGAGGACATCAACATGAAAGTCATACTGCTTAAGGACGTTAAGGGTCTGGGCAAGGCCGGCGAGGTTGCTAACGCTTCCGACGGATACGCAAGGAACTTCCTTCTGCCCAAGGGACTGGTAATGGAAGCCACCGAAAACAACCTGAAGATCCTGGAGAAGCGCCGCGCGGAGATAGAAGCTCAGCGCGCCATGGACAAGGCCGTGGCGGAAGATCTTAAGAAGAAGATCGAGGCCGCCGCTCCTGTTGACATCTACTCCAAGGCCGGCGAAAACGGAAGGCTCTTCGGAGCAGTTACCGCAAAGGACATTGCGGACGCCTTCTTTAAGGAATACAAGATAGAGCTGGACAAGAAGAAGATAGTAATGGACAGCCCCATAAAGCAGGAAGGCCCGGCGTCGGTGCAGCTTAAGCTCTATCAGGGAATAAGCGCGGCATTAAAGCTGAACGTAATAGCAAAATAGGAGCACAAAATGCCTCAGATAGAAAGGATCCCCCCTCATTCGGAGCCCGCGGAGCGGAGCGTCCTGGGGTCCATACTCATAGACAGGGAATGTTACTACAAAGTCTCGGACTACATTAAGCCCGAAGACTTCTATTCCCCTGCGCACAAGGAGATCTACACGGCCATGTTCGAACTGGCAAAGGAAGGCCAGCCCATGGACATCATTACCGTGGCGGAACGCCTTAAGGCGCGCAAGGCTCTGGACGCGGCGGGCGGTAGATCCTACATTTCCGCATTGGCCGGCGAAGTCCCCACCACGGCAAACGCCGTGCAGTACGCAAAGATAGTGGCGGAAAAGGCGGTGCTGCGCAATCTTATAAGCGCTTCTTCGGACATAGTGGAGAAGAGCTACGCGGAGAACGTGGACAGCCAGCTGATGCTGGACCACGCGGAGCAGACCATCTTCGAGATCGCAGGCAGCAGACAGCACAACCAGTTCGCAACGTTAAAAAGCGTACTGGACCAGAACATAAAAGCAATACACGAAATAGAAGCCAACGGCGGAAAACTCCCCGGCATTCCCTCCGGATTCAACGATCTGGACAGGAAGACATCGGGCTTCCAGAACTCGGATCTTATAATCCTGGCGGCCCGTCCGTCCATGGGAAAATCGGCGTTTGCGCTTAACGTGGCCCAGCACGCCGCCCTTAAGCAGGGCAAACGAGTGGTCATCTTCTCGCTGGAGATGAGCAAGGAGCAGCTCGGAATGAGGCTCCTGGCCATGGAAGCAAGAGTGGACAGCAACAAACTGCGCACCGGAAACCTTAACGCGGAAGACTGGGA
>JAFWVZ010000236.1 GCA_017523605.1 Bacillota bacterium
AAAAGGGAGGCACTGCAGTGCCTCCCTTTTGCTGCGCCGGGAGCGGGATTCGAACCCGTGGGTTCACGAGAAGGCGAGCCCGAAGGGCGAAGCCTGAAAGATCCCACGCTCTTACCGCACGATCGGGCTTTGCGCCCCTTTTTTGTGTGTTAAATCACAAACCAGTTGTTTAATTATCAGATGTAATTTGGTATAATAACAAAGATGTCCGTTCCGGTTCCGGAGCGGTCAAAAATACAGTGCAGAAACAAAGAAGAGGAGACTCGCATGTGCGAATGTAAACTCAAGAAAAGCGATCTGTCGCTGCTTTCGGGCGTACTGGATGAATACGCCAAGGTCGAGGGCAGCCTGATCACCATCCTGCAGAAAGCGCAGGAGATCTACGGCTATCTGCCGATAGACGTGATCTATCACATCGCGGAAGCGACCGGCAACTCCCCGGCCAAGGTCCTGGGCGTAGCAACGTTCTACACACAGTTCCGCCTGCAGCCGATCGGCAAGTACCTGATCATGCAGTGCCAGGGCACCGCATGCCACGTTAACGGCTCGGAGCGCATAGCCGCGGCAATAACGGAAGAACTCGGCATCAGGGACGGAGAGACCACGGAGGACGGGCTGTTCACGCTCTCCAACGTAGCTTGTCTGGGATGCTGCTCGCTGTCTCCGGTAATGATGATCAACGGCGAGACCTACGGAACACTCACTCCGGAAAAGACCATAAACATCCTTCGTGAGCTTCGGGAAAAGGCTGAAAAGGAGGGACAGGCATGAGAAAGATAGTAGTAGGCGAGGGCAGCTGCGGCATAGCCGCCGGTGCTGCCAAGGTCTATTCCGCTCTGGAACCTCTGGCGGCCGGAAGCGGCGTAGAGCTTAAGATAACCGGATGCATAGGAATGTGCTATCTGGAGCCCATAGTCGACGTATACGACGATGACACGCTCCTGCAGAGACTGGTCCTGGTAACCGAAAAGGACGCGCAGAGAGTAATGGATGCTGCAAAGACAGCGGACTTCTCCGGCGTGGAAGATCTTAAGATAAAGGACGAGGACAAGGAATTCCTGAGCAAGCAGACCAGAATAGCGCTCAGAAACTGCGGCATCGTGGATCCCACGGACATCAAGGATTACCAGAGACGCGGCGGTTACGAGGCCTTAAGGAAGGTCCTCACCACAATGTCCCAGGACGACGTGATCAACGTCATCAAGACCTCCGGTCTTGCGGGCAGAGGCGGCGCGGGATTCCCCACCTGGTTCAAGTGGAACGCAGCTAAGAGCTCCGTAAGCGCAAACGGCAGGAAGTACCTCATCTGCAACGCGGACGAGGGCGATCCGGGCGCTTTCATGGACCGCGCGGTAATAGAGAGCGATCCTCACAATCTTATAGAAGGCATGATGATAGGCGCTTACGCGATAGGCGCTACGGAAGCAGTCGTTTACGTACGTGCTGAGTATCCTCTGGCAATAGTCCGTCTGGAGAACGCCATGAAGGAAGCCCGCGCGAACGGCATGCTCGGAAAGAACATCATGGGCACGGACTTCTCCTGCGACATGCGAATCAAGGCCGGCGCCGGCGCGTTCGTATGCGGCGAAGAGACTGCTCTGATCGAGTCCCTGGAAGGCAAGCGCGGAATGCCGCGTCTTAAGCCCCCGTTCCCGGCTCAGGCAGGATATAATCTGGAGCCCTCCAACATCAACAACGTAGAGACCTTTGCCAACGTTCCCTGGATACTCGCCAACGGCGGAGAAAAGTTCGCCGCAATGGGCACCGAGGGCAGCAAGGGCACAAAGGTATTCGCTGTAACAGGCAAGGTTAAGAAGGGCGGCCTCGTAGAGGTACCCATGGGCATGACCCTGCGCGACGTCATATTCGGCATTGCCGGAGGAATTAAAGACGATAAGCAGTGCAAGGCTGTCCAGATGGGCGGCCCTTCCGGCGGATGCATTCCTTATTCCATGTTCGATACCGTCATAGATTACAAGGCTCTGGGCGCTACCGGCGCCATCATGGGTTCCGGCGGTATGGTAGTAATGGATGAGAGCACCTGCATGGTAGGCATGGCTAAGTTCTTCCTGGACTTCACCACCAAGGAATCCTGCGGCAAGTGCGTTCCCTGCAGAATAGGAACAAAGCGTCTCAACGAGATACTTACCAGAATAGTCAACGGAAACGGAAAAGAAGGCGACATAGAGCTGCTCGAGGAGCTTTGCCTTGCAGTTAAGGACGGTTCCCTGTGCGGACTCGGCCAGTCGGCTCCGAACCCAGCTCTCACCACCATCAGATATTTCCGCGACGAATACGAGGCTCACATCAAGGACAAGAAGTGCCCGGCCCACGAGTGCACCGCTCTCCTTAAATACTCTATAGATCCCGAGAAGTGCAAGGGCTGCACGCTTTGCGCAAAGAAGTGCCCGGCTAAGGCGATCGACGGAGATGTCAAGAAGCCTCACGCGATACGTCAGCAGGACTGCATAAAGTGCGGTCAGTGCTACGCGACATGCCGCTTCGGCGCTGTTTCGGTAGAGTAGGGGGTGCAGAGAAATGAAACAGATAACAATAACCATAGACGGAAAGAAGTGCACCGGTTTTGAAGGAAACACCGTACTCAGCATAGCCCGCAACAACGGCATAGACATACCCTCCCTGTGCTACAACGGCAGGGTAAAGGTATACGGAGCCTGCGGCGTCTGCGTGGTGGAGATGGACGGAAGTCCCAAGCTCCAGCGCTCCTGCGCTACGGTAGCAACGGACGGCGCGGTATATCACACCGATACTCCCCGCGTAAAGCAGGCCAGAAAAGTTGCGTTCGAACTCATAATGTCGGACCACGAAGGCGACTGCCTGCCCCCGTGCATGCTCAGATGCCCGGCAAACACCAACTGCCAGGCTTACATAAAGCAGATAGCTCTTGGCAACGACAAGGAAGCGGTAAAGATCGTCAAGGAGACCAACCCGCTGCCCGCAAGCATAGGCCGCGTCTGCCCGCATCCCTGCGAAAAGGACTGCAGGCGCCAGTACGTGGAGGAACCGCTGTCCATAGCGTTCCTTAAGTACTTCGCCGCGGACAACGACCTGTTCTCCGGCGATACCTACGTACCGGAAGTTGCTCCTGATACCGGAAAGAGAGTAGGCATCATAGGCGGCGGCCCGGCAGGTCTTACCGCTGCTTACTTCCTGCGTCTCGCCGGCCACGACGTCACAGTCGTTGACCAGATGCCGCACATGGGCGGAATGCTCCGCTACGGCATCCCCGAGTACCGTCTTCCCAAGGAAGGCATACTCCAGAAGGAGATAGACCAGATCGAGAAGCTGGGCGTCACCTTCATCAACGATTATAAGATAGGCCGCGACACGACTTTCGACGATTTCAGAAAGTATTACGACGCTACGCTAATAGCCATAGGCGCGTGGACTCCCAGCAGCATAGGCTGTCCCGGTGAGGACGCACAGGGCGTATACGGAGGCATAGACTTCCTGCGCGGAGTGATCCAGGGCAATGCTCCGGACATCGGAAAGAATGTTGCCATAGTAGGCGGCGGAAACACCGCAATGGACGCCTGCAGAACATCCGTACGTCTGGGCGCGGAGAACGTATACGTCATCTACCGCCGTACCGAGGCCGAGATGCCCGCGGAAAAGGTAGAGATAAAGGAAGCCAAGGAAGAGGGCGTTCAGTTCAAGTTCCTTACCAACCCTGCGGAGATCATATCCGGTCCGGACGGACACGTAAAGCAGATGAAGCTTCAGGTAATGGAGCTCGGCGAGCCGGATGAGAGCGGCAGAAGAAAGCCTGTTCCCGTGGAAGGCAAGTTCGAGATCCTTGAGCTGGATTCCGTAATATCCGCCATCGGTCAGAGAGTGGACCCCGCCGGAATGGACGGAGTTGCACTCAACAAGCGCGGCATAATAGCAGCAGACGAGACCACGTTCCGCACCAACCTGCCGGATGTATTCGCAGTAGGCGACGCTACCAACAGAGGCGCCAGCATAGCGATAGAAGCCATAGGCGAAGGCCAGAAGGCAGCAAAGGTCATCGATTCCTTCCTTAAGGGCAACGAGATCCCGTTCAGCATGCCGTTCCTCTCCAAGAGAGATCCGAAGAACATAGACTTCTCGCAGTGGAAGACTCAGCCCCGTACGGAGATGCCGGTCAGAGAAGCCGCTGTCCGCAGGAGCGATTTCAAGGAAGTCAACAAGGGCTTCGACCGCGACGACGCGGTTAAGGAAGCGCTCAGGTGCCTTGAGTGCGGCTGCCACGATTACGGCGAGTGCGAGCTCATCAAGTTCGCGCAGAGAGAGCCGGAGCTTGATCCGTCGCGCTTCGCGGGAGAAAAGCATCCGTACTACAAGGAACAGAGGCTTGTATGCATAGAACGCGATCAGGGCAAGTGCATGAGCTGCAACCTGTGCGTACGTGTCTGCGACGAGGAAGTAGGAGCCGGTCTCCTTGGCCTTGTCGGCCGCGGATTCAACACCGTCATCAAGCCGGAGTTCAACGATCCCAAGACCGTGGAGAAGTGCCTTACATGCAAGGCCTGCGCCGAGGTCTGCCCGACCGGTGCTCTAAAGATCATCGGATAAGGATCAAAAAACAAAATAAAAAAGAGCGGTCTTAACGGCCGCTCTTTTTGCATGCGTTACTGAGATATCGGGTCGCGGCTCTTCCGGTTTTTTACGATGAGCGCTATTATGCAGAATAATATCTGGACCAGCGTCGCGCACGGCGTTGCCAGACCTATGCGGAACAGCGACACGGGCTGTATGGATTTCATCAGCAGTGAGACCGGTATCCTTATGCAGAAGGCGCCGATTATGCCCTGCAGCATCGTAAACAGCGTATAGCCGCAGCCGTTGAAATATCCTATGAAGTTGAACAGGAACGATGTAAACAGGCAGTCTATGGCGTAGGCTTTAAGGTAGTCCGCCGCGGCAGCCTTTACGCTGGCGTCGTGAGTGAATATGCCGGCCAGCAGCTGACCGTGTAGAACGCCAGATAGCCCACGAATACGCTGATCGTAAGGGCGGAAGCTATGCCCATCCTGAGCGCTCTGTTAGCCCTGTCTTTGCGTCCGGCACCTATGTTCTGTGACACCACAGCGGACATGGACTGCGCGAACGCGGACGGCAGCAGCATTATGAAAGCGCAGAGTTTTTCCGCGACTCCCAGTCCGGACGACTCGGTAAGCCCTATATCGTTTATTATGGATGTGAGCACCAGGAACGATATGTTTACCAGAAGGCTCTGAAGCGCAATGGGAGCGCCCAGCCGGACGCTTCTTTTTATGTTGTGCATCTGCCTGCTCTTAAGCTTGTCTACGGAGAACTCGAAGGGCAGTCCGCGCTTCCTGATTATGAAAATGCAGATAAGCACGCTTATTCCCTGGGATATCACCGTTGCCAGAGCGGCTCCGGAGGCTCCCATGCCGAGGCCTTTTACGAAGGCGATGTCGCCTCCTATGTTAAGCACGGCGGCAATGCTTACAGCCATAAGCGGAGTCTTGGAATCTCCCATTCCCTTAAACAGGCTGCTGAGCAGGTTGTAGGAGACTATGAAGATACCGCCCAGTCCGCATATCCGCATGTACGAGACGGCCTTTGGGAAGGCTTCTTCCGGCGAGTTGAGTATGCCGCAGATCGCCGGCGCCGCTATTGGAATTATTATCATTACCAGCAGGGCGCACACAGCGAACAGCTTTATTCCGGCCGCCAGTATGTCTCCGGCCAGGTCGCGCCTGCCGGCGCCTATGTTCTGCCCGATAAGGACGGATGTGCCCACGGCCAGTCCTATTATGACGTTTGTTATCATCATTATGAACTGAGCCCCGGTGGATACCGCGGAGATGTC
>JAFWVZ010000237.1 GCA_017523605.1 Bacillota bacterium
TCCCTTGCGTTTACCGATGCCAGGCTGCCTCTCCACAGAAGTACCATGTATACCGCCAGTAGCACCATGACACCTATGAAACCGACCTCTTCGCCTATTATCGGCAGTATGAAGTCGCTCATCGCCTCCGGAAGATACAGGGCTTTCTGCATGCTGCGTCCAAGGCCCACGCCGGTGACTCCGCCGGAACCGAAGGCCAGCAGTCCCTGCACTACCTGATAGCCGTCACCCAGAGGATCCGCGAAAGGATCGAAGAAGCTCGTTACGCGCTTGAGCCAGTAGCTGCCCTTAAGGACTATCAGCCCGGCAAATCCGGCCGCGCCGACGCCTACAGCCAGCGCTATCCAGCCGAACTTTATTCCGGCAACGATAAGCATCCCCAGGGCCATCAGAAGAACTGTGCCCGCAGTGGAAAGGTTGGGCTGCTTGAAGATCAGAACGAATGCTGCGCCGGCAACTATCAGCACCGGAAGGAATCCTTTAAGAGTCTTTGCTCTGGAAGGCTTGCACGCGAAATACCGGGATATGAACAGTATCAGTGCCGGCTTGAATATCTCGCCCGGCATGAATGTAAACCCGGTACCCGGTATCTGTATCCAGCGGGTGGCCTGGTTTATCGTTTTCGCTATTCCGAGAGACGAAGGCGTAAACAGCAGCAGAAGCAGGAAGAAACCGACTATTATCGCCGGCAGCGCGAACTTGCTCCACACATGGTAATCGATCATCGAGAATACTATGAACGCAAGCCAGCCAATGGCCATCCATATCGCGTTGTTCTTAAGGTAGTAGTTAGGATCGCCGAACTTGCTTATGGCAGTATAATAGCTCGCGGAGAAGACCGCGACTATCCCGATGACAGACAGTATCAGCGTGGTCACCACTATGTAGAAATCGCCCTCGCCGAACTTGCTCTTTATCCTGATCTTCTTTTTTTTCTTAGCTGCTTCCGCCAACGCTGTTCCTTTCGTCCGCAACTCTTTGGCCTGCGAAAGACCTTGTATCTACAGGCTCTTAACTATCTTCTTGAACTCTTCGCCTCTATGCTCGTAGCTCTTGAACATGTCCCAGCTTGCGCATGCCGGGGAAAGAAGGACCGTATCGCCCTTGCTCGCCAGCTGCGCGGACGCCGCGACGCATGCTTCCAGAGAGTCGCATCTTACTATCTGCTCGTCCCTGTAGCCGCACTTAATGGCGGTATCCTTGATCCTTGGGGCTGTAACGCCCAGAAGCACCAGGTACTTTATCTTGTCTTTACCTATCTGCAGCATCTCCGTAAAGTCGGAGTTCTTCTCGTAGCCGCCCGCGATAAGCACTATCGGGGTGTCCGTGGCCTCTATGGCCTTTATGGTGGAATCCGGGTTTGTGCCCTTGGAATCGTTTATGTATCTTACGCCCTTAAGCGTCCTTACGTACTCTATCCTGTGCTCTACGCCCTTGAATGTCTTAAGTATGCTGCTTATGGTCTTGGCCGAAGCTCCGCTGAAATACGCGATCGCAGCTGCTGCCAGAGCGTTCTGCAGATTGTGCTTGCCGGGGATGTTTACATCCTCCGCCTTGCAAAGTTTCTTTTCCTTGCCGTCCTTCTTTACGAAGATGTATCCGTCTCTAACAAAGGCGGCATTGGGCTGCATTCCGAACTGAATGCCCTCGCCCTCCGTGCTGAACGGAACGTGTACAGGCTTTTCTATGGTCTCGGAGAGCCTGGATGCGCCCGGATCGTCCGCGTTATAAACGAAATAGTCGTCCATTGTCTGGTTCTCGCAGACGCGGCCCTTTACGCGGGCATACTCCTCCATGTCTCCGTGGCGGTCAAGATGGTCCGGGGTTATGTTAAGGACTGCGCTTACGTGAGCGCGGAAATCCTTTATGGTCTCCAGCTGGAAGCTGGAAACTTCCGTTACCATTATCGTGTTTTCTTCCGCGGAGGCGGCCTGAGAGGATACCGGAAGGCCTATGTTTCCGGCTACCATGCTGGGTATGCCGTCCGCCTTAAGGATCGCTCCTACCAGCGTTGTGGTAGTGGTCTTTCCGTTGGTGCCGGTTATTGCAAGGAAGCTGCCTTTGCAGTTCTCGTAAGCAAGTTCCAGCTCGCCTATAAGCTCTTTACCAAGCTTTGCGACCGGGTGGCGCGCGGTTATTCCCGGGCTTATTACTACCCTGTCGAAGAACTTTTCTTCTTCAGGGTGTTCCTGCATCAGCCTTTCCTGTGCGTCAGGTCCTATGTAAAGGACGACGTCCTCTTCCCTCAGCTTGCCGATGACTTCCGGCTCAAACTTTTCTTCCGGCTTTGAATCCCAGGCGTAAAGCTGCGCCTTTCCTTTAAGCAGCTCCGCGGCCGCAAGGCCGGAGCGTCCCAGTCCCATTATCAGGATCTTTTCCATGTCTCCTCCGAGTTTCTTATTAATTCCGCTACCTGTCCGAGTCCCGTTGAATTGGAACCCTTAACAAGCACGGCGTCTCCCTCTTTAAGTATCTGCAGGATCATGTCCTTTACGGAATCAAGATCCGCAAGTCCTATGGTGCTGGTGCCGGTAGTTCCGGCTTCCCTTACACCCTTGAAATACAGGTCTTTTCTGCTGCCTACGGCTATTATCATGTCCACGCCGCTCTCCGCCGCGAAACGTCCTACTTCCGTATGTCCGCTCTCGTCCGCGCCGCCAAGTTCCAGCATGTCGCCGAGCACGGCTATGCGCCTTTTCGCGTCCACTCCGCAGAGCGCGGATATGCCCGCCTTCATGGAATCCGGGCTGGCGTTGTAGCTGTCGTCCAGCAGATAGATGCCCCCGATCTTTACAGCCTTAAGCCTGCGGTCGGTGGCGATGACGTTCTTAAGAGCGGCCGATGCTTCCTCCAGGCTGATGCCCATCTGAAGCCCCGCGGCTATGGCAAGGCATGCGTCCAGTGCGTTGTGCTCTCCAAGAAGCGGAAGCTCAAATTTTACGTTATTTACATAAAACTCTATTCCGTCTTCTCCTTTATTTTTAACGTCTTTATAGTCTATGTCCTGCCCTACCAGAACTATCTTGAAATTGCTCTTGTTGAGGGCTCTTTCCCTTATTTCCTTCTCAGTCTTAAGGTAGTCCGAGCGGGAGTTAACGACCAGCGTGCACTCGTCCGTAAACGGCAGGACTATCTCCAGCTTGGCGTCCGCAATGGCGTCGCGGCTCCCGAGCCTCTCCATGTGCGACACGCCGACGTTGGTTATTATGGCTATCTCCGGCTTTACCCAGGTAACGTACTCTTCTATCTCGCCCTTATGGTCCATGCCCATTTCGAAGACTATGCACTGAGTGGTCTCATCCGCAAGAGAACAAGTAAGGCATACGCCCAGGTGCGTGTTGAGGTTCTTCCTGCTGCATACGGTCTTGTACTTTGCGGAAGCTACTGCCGCGGTGAGCATCTTTGTGGTGGTCTTTCCTACGCTTCCGGTAACGCCTACCTTCCTTACGTTGAACTGCGCCACGTAAGCCTCCGCCATGCGCTTGAAGCCCTCCATGGTATCGTCCACGCGTATCACCACGCTGCCCGGAAGTTCCGGTATGTCCTGGCTCACCAGAAAGGCTCTGCAGCCCAGATCATAGGCGGACTTTACGTAGTTGTGTCCGTTGTTTATCTCTCCTATCACGCAGACAAAAAGGTCGCCGTCCGCGCACTCTCTGGAGTCTATCTTAATGTCCCTTACAAGGTATTCCGGATCGCCGGCAAGCTTTCCGCCGCAGGCATCCGCCAAAAATCTTGCGCTAGTGGGTCTCATTGTTCCCTTCCTCGTCTGTAATTATTTCGTAGTATATCGTTACGGTGGACTCTTTGTTGACCTCCGTACCGGGCTTCGGATACTGGTCGGTCACCATTATCTTTACGCTGTTGGGATCCTCCAGCGCCGGCGACAGATTGTAGTTCAGGTGCTTTCCCGCGAGCCTTCCGATGACGTCTTCCATGTCATCGCCGGTAAGGTCGGGGACGGTCGTCTTCTTGCTGTTGAGTTTCTTAAGCTCCGTGTCCGTGTAATGCGGCTGTATGTTCATGTATTTCAGCACCGCTTCCATTACTTCTTTGGCAGCAGGCGCCGCGGTGTTGCTTCCCTGATTGTTCTTTACCTTGGGTGTATCGCAGATCACCAGGACCACCATCTTGGGATCGTCTATGGGAGCCACGCCTATGAAGGACGCGAACACGTCCCTGTCGCTGGAGTATCCGCCCGCTACAGGCTTGTTAGCGGTACCGGTCTTGCCGCCGATGCGGTAACCGGAGATCCTTGCCTTGCCGGCGCAGCCCTCGGAAACGACGTATTCCATTATCTCCAGCATTTCCTGAGCGGTCTGCGCGCTTATCGGGACGCTCTTTACGGTCCTTCCGAAGCTCTCCACCAGCTTGCCGTCCGCGTCGCGTATCTCCTTAACGAGGTGAGGCTCCAGAAGGAACCCGCCGTTGGCCAGCGCGGAGACTGCAGTTACAAGGCTTACAGGAGTAAGAGCTATGCCCTGTCCGAAGGACATGGTAGAGATCTCGACTATGTTGGCCTCAGCCCTGGTGTAGATCATGTTGTCGGCTTCGCCCGGATAATCCACGCCGGTCTTCTTATGAAGACCGAAGGCCTCTATTCCGTTGTAGAACGTGTTCTTTCCCATCCTCTGGGCTATGTCCACCAGCGCCATGTTGCAGGAATTTCCTACAGCCTTTGCAAGGCTCTGGTTGCCGTGACCGCCCGGATAGCACCAGCACTTTATGGTACGGTCCGCCACTCTGGTGTAACCGCCGCAGTAGAAACCGTCTCTGGTGGTTATGGCTCCGGAGTCCAGAGCTATGGATGTAGTCACGAGCTTGAACGTGGAGCCCGGTTCGTACACATCGCAGAAGAGGAAAGATCTCCACATCTTGTTCCAGTACGCCACCTTCTCCGCGTCCGACATCTTGGCGAACTTTTCCTCGTCCCCTGCTCTGGGAGCTCTGGGGTCGTTGGGGTCGAACTCATCCGTCTGCACCGCCGCAAGTATGTCCGCGGTGTTGGGATCCATAATTATTATTGATACTCTGTCAGATTCGCTCTGTTTAAGCCACTTCTGGGCGACTTCCTCCGCTATGTTCTGGATGTTCATGTCCAGAGTGGTAACGATGGTGTAGCCGTCATCGGTGCTGTAGTACTTATTGGTGCCGTAGACCAGCGGGTTTCCGCTTCTGTCCTTGCTGCTTATCCATCTTCCGTTCATTCCGGAAAGGAATCTGTCGTAGTAGAGCTCAAGGCCCGTCATGCCGTCGCCGTCGTCGTTGGTAAGTCCTACCAGCTGGCAGCCGAACCTGCCCATGGGATAGTAGCGCATAACGTCGTCTACTATCTCCAGACCCGCAAGATCTGCCTTGCGCAGAGCGTCAGCCTTCTCGTCGTCCACGTGTTTGGCCAGCCTTACAAGAGTCTTGTCGGAGGTGAGTATGTCGTAGACATCGCTTCTCTCCATTCCGAGTATCTCGGTTATGGTCTGTATCTCTTCGCTGAGGTTCTTTTCTATTTCCTCGGTGGTCTTGCCGTTTCCTTTTACTGTTTTGGGACGGACCCAGATGGTGTTGGTGGATGCGCTTACCGCAAGAGCGTTGCCGTTGCTGTCTTCTATACCTCCGCGCACCGCGGTAACTACGCTGTCGTCGGTCTGCTGCTTAAGTGCCTTCTGGGCGTACTCGTCGCCCTTTATTATCATGTGCCAGCCCAGCCTAAAGGCCAGCGCGGCGAAGCATATCATCATAAAGAAAAAGACGAAAAGCATGCGGCTGCGGTTTTTATAGCCTGTTTTCGTCCTTTTTGCCTCTTTGAACAGATTAAGCTTCATGCTTTGTCTTTCCCTTAATATAAAAAACAGCGCCGTGTTTTGATCCGGCGCAGATCAGGTTTTACCGATAGACATTTTCCCTTAGAGCCAGAGCAAAGTCCTCGACGGACTCACTGTCTCCTTTCAGGTATATGATATCTGCAAACTCGGCGCGCACCATCCCCAGCTCCTGGGCCTTTTGCTCCAGGCTGGCTATGTTGGACCGGATGCTTACCGTGGCCTCCGTGCTTCTTATCTGCCAGGAGGTCTGCTGTATCTTGTTGTTTACTGTATCGATCTCGTACTGGAGCTCGGATGCGCTGGCGTTGAGCCATACTATCCCTACGCAGAAAACGCATACCAAAAGTATCAGGATCAATATCTTTGTCTTGTACTTAAGTATGCTGCTCATCTGTTCTCCTATAACTTTTCTATTATTCTGAGCTTGGCGCTTCTGGCTCTGGGATTTGCCGCCAGCTCGTCTTCACCCGCAGTCACGGGTTTTCTTGTGATCTTCTTTATGTCGGGCTTCTTTCCGCATACGCATACCGGGAAGTCCGGCGGACAAGTGCACGGATCCAGGTGCTTTTCGAAGACGTTCTTTACTATCCTGTCTTCGAGCGAATGAAAGCTTATGACCGCAAGCCTTCCGCCCGGAGCAAGCACGTCTATGAAGTCCGATACCGCGCCTTCAAGGCGCCCCAGTTCGTTGTTGACCTCTATCCGTATTGCCTGGAACGTTCTCTTAGCCGGATGCGGCCCTTCTCTTCTCGCCTGAGCCGGTATGGCTGCCTTTATGATCCTTACCAGTTCCGACGTAGTGCTTATTCTGTTCTTTTCTCTTTCCTTAACGATGAACTGCGCTATGCGCGCCGCCCAGCGTTCCTCGCCGTACTCGGATATTATCCGTGTAAGCTCTTCCTTGCTGTAGCCGTTGACCACGTCCTCTGCACGGAGGCTCCCCTGCGCGTCCATGCGCATATCCAAAGGAGCGTCGTGCATGTAGGAAAAACCTCTTTCCGGGTTGTCCAGCTGGAAACTCGATACACCGAGGTCCAGCAGCGCCCCGTCTGCCTTTTCCGTTCCCAGTTCGGAAAGCACCAGCTTTACGTCGGAATAGTTGCTTTTGACAAGGCTCTTTCTGCAGCCGAAGCCTTCGAGTCGTTTGCCCGCAGCTTCGATCGCGTCGCTGTCGCAGTCTATTCCTATGAGCCATCCGTCCGGACCAAGCCGTTCGCAGATCCCCGAGGAGTGCCCGGCTCCGCCGAGCGTGCCGTCTATGTAAGTTCCGCCGCTTTTTATATCCAGTCCCTCGATGACTTCTTCATAAAGGACCGGTACGTGACTGAACTCCATCGGCTATACCTTGTAGGTCTCCGAGAACCTTGCGAAGTCCTTAGGACCAAGCTTTCCGCCGTTTGCGGAATCGTCGTAGACTTCTCTGGACCAGAGCTCTACTCTGTCCAGCATGCCTAGTGTTACAAGTTCCTTATCCATGCGCGCCACATCTTTATATGACGCCGGTATAAGGAGCCTGCCCTGCCTGTCGATCTCGCAGTCCGTCGCGTTGGCGAAGATGTAGCGGATGAAGGCTCTTGCGTTCTCGTCCGAGCGCGGCAGCGCGGCAAGCTTTTGCTGCTGCTCCGCCCACGTGGACATAGGATAGAGGATCAGACACTCGTCAAGACCCCTGGTAAGAACGCACTTCGGGCCGAGCTCTTCCCTGAACTTGGCCGGAATTATCACGCGGTTCTTAGCGTCTATGGAGTTTTGATAGGTGCCCATGAACATGGATCATCTACCCTTTCTTTCCCCTTGATTCTCTTTCCCGATAACTCTTTTGAGACCCCGCTGCGATCCCCTTTCGCAGCTTCCGGGATCCCCAATGCCTCTTTTGAACAGGCGACAAAACCCCCTTTTCGGGTTTGCGTCTCCACTTTACACCACTTTTGTCCGGAAAACAATATTTTTCCTATAAAAATATGGGAAATTGCTCCACTTTTTTTCACGAAAAGCCTTGAAAAACAAACGTTCTCAGGCGTTTTCCAAGATATAGTGGTATAAGGCTGATATACCACTAAATATAGTTTTTGGCATTTCCGGACGGTACAAAGAAAATGACATGGACCTCCCTCCCCTGTGGTATAATGTCAGACGGAGCGTAACATCATGACTAAACAGGAACGAGAAGAAAAACAACGCCGGAAACTGGAAGAGATGCTCAGCTTCGAACGCGAGCTCTGGAACGCCGGGAAAGAGTACGTCGCCGGCGTGGACGAAGTCGGAAGAGGTCCTCTCGCCGGCCCTGTGGTCACGGCCGCGGTTATACTTCCCAAGGACTTTTCGCTGATCGGAGTGGACGACTCCAAAAAGCTGTCGCCCAAAAGACGCGACGAGCTATTCGATCAGATAAAAGAAGCAGCCGTTTGCTGGGCGGTAGGACGCCGCGAGCCCGCCAGGATAGACGAGATCAACATTCTTGAAGCCACCAAGGAAGCCATGGCAGACGCCATAAAGTCGCTGCCCGTAAAACCGCAGCATGTTCTGATAGACGCCGTAAGGCTTCCGGGTCTGGACATGCCGCAGACATCCATAATAAAAGGCGACGCGCGCTCCGTATCCATAGCCGCCGCAAGCATCCTGGCTAAAGTCACCAGGGACCGCGAGATGGAGGAAATGGCAAAGATATACCCCGGCTATGCCTTCGAGTCCAACAAGGGCTACGGCACTGCCGCTCACTACGAAGGGCTTAAGGCTCAAGGCCCCTGCCCCATCCACAGAAAAACGTTTTTACCAAAGGAGGAAACATGACATTTAAGGAAATGCCCTACAGCCGTTACGACTGCGAACAGCTGAAGAAGGATCTGGCAGAGCTTACGAAGAGCCTGTCCGCCGCAAAGACCTACGAGGAAGCAAAAGCCGTCTTCCTTAAGAACGAGGAAGAAGGAAAGCATTTCGAGACCGCCGTAACGCTTGCCCAGGTGCGCCACAGCATAGACACACGCGACAAGTTCTACGAGGAAGAGTGCAACTACTACAACCGCATGCTCCCCGAGGTGGAGGAATACTCCCAGCAGTGGAACCTAGCCATGCTTAACAGTCCGTTCCGCGCGGATTTCGAAAAGGAATACGGCGATCTGATGTTCATAAACACGGAGATATCGCTCAAGACCTTCTCCCCGGACATCGTCCCGCAGATGCAGCAGGAGAACGACCTTACCCAGGAATACGAAAAACTCCTTGCCAGCGCGCAGATACCCTTCCGCGGAAAGACTTACACCCTTGCGCAGCTCGGCCCCTACAAGGTTGATCCGGACGACGCCACCAGAAAAGAGGCTTACCTGGCCGAAGGTACCTGGTACAAAGAGAATCAGGCCAAGTTCGACGAATACTACGACAAACTTACGCACCTTCGCGACGAGATGGGAAAGAAGCTTGGATACGAAGGCTACACTACGCTGGGATACTACCGCATGGACCGCAACTGCTACACCAAGGAAGACGTGGAGAAGTTCCGCGCGGCGGTAGTAAAGTACCTCGTGCCCGTAGCCGAAAAGATATATAAAAAGCAGGCTGAGCGCCTCGGATGCGAGTATCCGATGAGCTTTTACAACTCCGTGCTGGAGTTCCGCAGCGGCAACCCCAAGCCCGCCGGCGGCAGAGACTATCTTGTGGAAGCAGGACAGCGTTTCTACGACGATCTTTCTCCGGAGACCTCTAAGTTCTTCAGGACCATGCGCGAGATGGACCTCATGGATCTGCTCTCCACCGAAGGCAAACAGTCCGGCGGCTACTGCACGTCCATACCGGACTACAACGTGCCTTTCATCTTCGCTAACTTCAACGGCACCCAGCACGATGTGGAAGTCATAACCCACGAAGCCGGCCACGCGTTCGAAGCATGGATGAACATAGACCGCGTACCCAGCAGCTACATCTGGCCGGGAATGGAATCCGCGGAGGTCCATTCCATGTCCATGGAGTTCTTCGGCGAGACCTTCGCGGAAGACTTCTTCGGAAAGGACGCGCGCAAGTTCCTGTACAGCCATCTGGCAGGAGCCATCACCTTCATACCGTACGGCACCATGGTAGACCACTTCCAGCACGAAGTCTACGCCAATCCGGACTGGACGCCGCGTCAGCGCCACGACTGCTGGAAGAGGCTCATGGGCATCTACACTCCGTGGATAAAACTGGACGGAGAGATCCCCTTCTATTCCGACGGCGAACACTGGCAGAGACAGCATCACATCTACTCCAGCCCGTTCTATTACATAGATTACTGCCTTGCGCAGACCGTGGCTCTGGAGTTCTGGGCAATGATACAGAAGGACCGCAAGGATGCCTGGAAACACTACATGGCATACACACTGCAGGGCGGAAGCAGGACATTTACCGACCTTCTTAAGAACGCGGACCTTAAGAGCCCGTTCGAAGAAGAGACGCTCAGAAGCGTCTGCGCGCAGGCAGACAAGGCTCTGGATGAGTTCGACCTGACTGGGATAGAATAACCGTCCGGCATTCAGGAACTGCTGTCCCGCACGCAAGAAAAAACAACAAACATGGGGTAATTAATTCCCGATCATTTACCCCAAATACAGTCTGATCGATCAAATATGGGGTATCGCTCGAACGCACGACACCCCATAAAGCACGAAAACAGAAAAGAATGGGGTAAAAAACACGAAGTTCTCTGCCCCATTCTTTATTTTGTAACGAGAATATGGGATGACTTCCGGAAAAGATCCTGAAGAGCCAACGACCGGTTTCCGGAAAGTGCCATTAAGATAAGCTGCAGGGCTTCCGGGCACTGTTCACGGAGACGGATCATTTTTACGGATCTACAGCAGCTCGCGGAAATACAGCCCGGCCGTCCGGCGCCCCGGCAGCGGAGCTTTTTCTTCGGCGAGGCGGGTCATCTCCGCGCACTCCGCAGCAGTCTCCGTGGTGAAGTACAAGAGACGGAACGACAGGTCCGGAAGGTTCCTGTCCGCGGCATAAAGAGGCACGCAGTTGAGCAGTTCGGAGTACTGCTTATCGCGGCACAGAACGGTGAACTTTTCGCCCTTGCGGTCCGTAAGGATGTTTACACCTTTGCAGTCTCCGCAGCCGTTCTTTCCTCTGGCCGGACAGGCGCGGAACTTCATCAGCGGAAGATAGCCGTATACGACGGCTCCGGCACTTTCCGGATGAGCCTGTCTGCGCATGTCTGCCGCAGGCATCTCGAAGGAAACACAGGCGTCCGCAAGGCCGAGCTTAAGGTGCTCTTCCATCGATACGGAATTGAGGATGTTGAGCGCAGCGCCTCCGTGAGCCGTAAAACCGAATTCACGGGCAAGATCCAGCGCTCCGAGATTTTCTACGTAAACATCTGTTATGTTAAGTTCTTTTATTTCTGCCAGCTTGACCCTGACGTTTTTCATGTTCGAAGGCCATACCACCGGCGGTATCTCCGCAATGATGAGCTCTGCTCCGCAGTCCTTTGCCTTCTTTACAGACGCAGCGTCTATCGCTTTGAGCGGCAAAATGACGGTATCCGGACAGCCCGAAAACAGCTGATCTGCGCTCTCGAACCTTGCCCTTAAGGTATTTTCCCGTCCGCCGCGCCAAGACGCGTCAGAAGCTTTGTTTTCGGCCTTAGAACGCATGCCGGGGGCGTCTTCCGGAACTGTATTTCCGGCCGATTTCGCGGCAGTGTTTTCATGCTCTTTTGCCCCCTTTTCTTCAAAGGCTCTTACTCTTTCTTCAGCCAGTCCTTCCAGCGCTTTCCTGCGCAGTTCGTTTAGCTGCGACGCAGGCAGCATCACAGCCCCTTCGATATCCGCTTTCAGCTCGTTCAGATAGTACGGCGTGCCTCCGGTCTTGGCAAGATATCGTTCCGCGTATTCCGCGGTAAGGGGCAGCGTTTTGGGCGTCTGCGGCTCCGCGCCGAGGACCGTAAACGACACGTTCCCGTCTGTGACCGTAAGCTTCGCAGGCCGCCCTTCGCTCACCGAAAGATGCATGTCCACGGCTATGTTCTGCGGCTCTTTTTCGTAGAGTTTTGCCAGGTCTTTAAGCACCTGATCGGCAGCGGTAACGTCCTCCTTGGTGCGGTACCCGAACATGTCCGGTCCCCGCTTTCCTGTCAGGTATCCGTCAGTAAAACCGCTTCTGGAAAAGACCGCGCGCAAAGTCTCCATGTCCGGTTCGCGGCCCTCCATTACAGCCCTGCAGGCGGTAACGGCAGCGGCCACGTACTCCGCCCTTTTCATGCGGCCCTCTATCTTTAAGCTCGACACCCCGGCATCCGCCAGTTCTGCTATGTGGTCTATGTACGACAGATCCTTTAATGACAGCGCGTGGTCCCTTCCGCAGAGGCTGCAGTCCAGTCTGCACGGCTGGGCGCAAAGACCTCTGTTGCCGCTCCTGCCGCCTATCATGGACGAAATGTAGCACATCCCGGAAACGCTCATGCAATGTGCTCCGTGCACGAATACTTCAATATCCATGCCGGTTCTGTCGTGTATGTCCTTTATCTCCGCGAGCGTAAGCTCTCGCGCGGCGACAGCCCTGGAAAATCCCATCTCCTTAAGAAGCGCGGTGCCCTCCGCGTTGTGGACGGCCATCTGGGTGGACGCGATGAGCGCCGTATCCGGCCAATTCTCCCTTGCATACTTAGCTACTGCAAGATCCTGGACTATGAGTCCGTCCGCTCCCGAGCCGCAGGCGGTATCCACGGCTTTTCTCATGTCCGCAAGCTCCCGGTCGAATACAAGAGTGTTTATGGTAACGTAGACACGCACTCCCCTCTCGTGGCAGCGGGCAATGGTCCTGGGGAGCTTATCTCCGGCAAAATTGTCGGCGCTGCGTCTGGCGTTAAAATCCGGCAGCCCGAAATAGACAGCGTCCGCGCCGCATCTGAGCGCTGCGGTAAGCTGCTCTTCTCCGCCGACAGGCGCAAGTATCTCCGGTCTTTTATCTTTGGGTATGATCTTCATTTATAAGCTTCTCCGAAGCCGGTCAAACGCGCTTTCTGAGTATGTCCTGAGCCTTTATTCCGTCCGGCGCGCTTATCCTAAGGCGCCTCATCGGGACCGCGGACCGCTGCATCGATTCGCCCTCTTCGCTCTCGATGCTCTCCACGGTAAAGCTGCGGCCGGCGCTTCCGGGACTTAAGATCTCTAGTTTATCGCCCACGGCAAACGGATTTCTGGTCTCTATAAGAAGCTTACCGTCCGCGCTGTCCTCTAAGGCAGAAGCCACGAACAGAGTGTTGCGGATGTATCCGGATGTATCCGGAGCTATGGCCTGCGGGTCTCCGAGATAGAAACCCGTGCAGAACGGTCTGTGACTGGTGGTGTCCAGTTCGCTCCTTGCCTGCTCCACGCTTATCTTTCCGTCGATCAGCATCCTGTACGCGTTTACCACCGTGCCTATGTAGAACGGAGTCCTCATGCGGCCTTCTATCTTAAAGCTGCAGATGCCTGCGGCAGCCATCTTATCCATTATGTCCGCGCAGCACATCTCCTTGGACGACAGTATCGCCATTCCGTTCTCGCTCTCTTCCACCTTAAAGAACTCGCCGGGGCGCTTCTCTTCCATAAGGTAATAGTTCCAGCGGCAGGTCTGGGCGCACTGCCCGCGGTTGCCGCTGCGTCCCGCAAGGAACGCGCTCAGCATGCAGCGTCCGGAATACGACATGCACATCGCTCCGTGTATGAAGCCTTCAAGCTGAAGGTCCTCCGGGGTGTTGGCCCTTATCTCCGCTATCTGCTCCAGCGAAAGCTCTCTTGCAAGCACTATCCTGGAAGCTCCCAGATCGTAGTACACCTTTGCTGCACGGTAATTCATGCAGTTGGCCTGGGTGCTTACGTGTACCTCCAGATCCGGGACGTTCTCCTTTATCTGCGCCACGGCGCCTATGTCGGACACAATGACGGCGTCCACGCCTAAATCCTTCAGAAAGCGCGCGTACTCGCCGAGCCTTGGTATCTCATCGTTGTTGGCAAAGCAGTTGACCGTCACATACATTCTTTTTCCGTTGGAATGTATCAGCTCGGAAGCTTCCTTAAGTCCTGCTTCATCGAATCCCGCGGACGAAGCTCTTAGCTGCATGAACGGTCCGCCCAGATATACGGCGTCCGCTCCGAACCTGACCGCGGTCCTTACCGCTTCCATGTCGCCGGACGGAGCCAGCAGCTCCGGCTTCCTGCCGTCTTTCATCGTTATCTCTTTCATTTCAGCACCTTAAAACTGTTTCTGTTGTATTCTATGATCCCTTCGCCGCTCATCCTGGCAAGTTCCCTGGACAACGCGCTCCTGTCGCAGCCCAGATACTCCGCCATTTCTTCCCTGCTGAGCGGAACACAGAATCCGCAGCCGTCCTCTTCCTTGTACAGATCCAGAAAGGCTGTTATCTTTTCTCTTAAACTATGCTTCAGCAGCACCCGGACGCGGTCGTTCATGTCCAGGACTTTCTGCGCAAGACCCGCCGTCAGACGCATCGATCCATCCGGCGATTCGCCCAGACATTGCTTAAGCTGCAGCGATTCTGCTTCCGTCAGCAGTGCCTTCGGCCCTGATCCGCGCACAAGTTTTTCGTTCTTGGATGTCATGGATCTTCCGCCCTACCTTCCGTATCTGAAATTGGTCTTCTCGTAGAATTCCATGTAATTGTGATTGTAGACCCTGCTCTGCAGTTCAAGCGGCAGCTCGTCGGCAAACCACGAAGCCCCTGTTACCATGCAGCGTCCGTCTTCCAGTATCACAGGCACATCTTCCGACAGAGCCTGAGAAGCCTTCATGAACGAAGGCCCGCCAAGTCCGCAGAGCCTGAACAGCTCAGGCATAAGGAACGCCGTGGACAAGGTTCGTCCCGTCCCGCTGAATTCGATGCCAAGCTTAGCCTTTGCGGCACTGTTCGCCCAGATGATGTATCTGGTATCCGCTGCACGGACGACGGCGGTCCTTGTAAACACATCCAAAGCACCGCCCAGATCCGGAGTGCATTTGGAATAGATCACTACCACCACAGGCTCCTCGTCCGCCTCCATCCTGTCCAGCATCGTGCCCAGATAGAAAAAGCTGTCCTTAATTGCCCCGAAATAGTTGTTCAAAACATTCCTCTGCGCAGCGGGTATGTCCTCGTTGATGATGATCCCGTAATGCGAAGACTCGCTGTCGTAAGGCGCGGAATTCTGAGTGGATGCGGCAAAAATGAACTGCCTCGCATTGCCCTTCGAAAGACCTTCTCTCCACATGTCATAGACCTTGGAATAGAGCATCCAGTCCGTGTTTCCTCCGGCGTCAGCACCGCCCGGGCCTTCCGTATACGCAGGGAAGCTGAAGCTGCCGAAACCAAGGTAATCGCACACCCTTTCGGTGTTCCGGCTGCCTGGAGCCACAGGCTGAACGCCCTGAGTCCCGTATCCCTGGGATCTAAGATAGTGCACGTAGGAATTTGTATAAGTCCTTATCGTTCCCGGCGAAACGTAACCTGTAAGAAAACTCCTTGCCGGCCCTGCGGACGCATCCGTAAAACCGCCGGTGACCAAGGATCCTGTAAGCGAGAACTCCCTGATGCGGTCGTATTCCTCGTAAGCCGAAGCCACGTCCGATATGTCCGAATAGTCCGCAAAGGATTCAAGCTGTATCGCTACTATGCTTACCGCTCTATCGTCTGTAATGTCCGCAGCCTCGTATGCCTTAAGCATTTCCGCTGCCCTTTCCGCCGAGTAGCCTCCGGGGGCTGTCTCCGCGGATCCTCTGCCGACGGTAAGCATCAGCGGGTAAACGAAGCCTCTCGTAACGTATTGTTTGGCGTCTTCTCCCAGCTCAAGCGTTCCGCCGTACTGCGGCTCCACAGGATACTTTGACGTATCCGTCACCTGCTTAAAACCCCAGACCGATGCCCCGGCCAGGATCGCAAGGAAAATGATCCTGCCCGCAAACCACGGGGACTTTCTCTTAAGGAACAGCACTAACAGAAGCGTCGTTACTGCTATCAAGTAGATGACGCAAAGTATGCTAAGAAGGTCCAGCTTTACTTTTGAAGCATCGGAGATGTAATCGAACGCCTCCCCGGACAATATGTCCGAAAACCATATGGTCTCTGACGTCTGCTTCAGCTTCAGCGATTCCAGAAAGCTGAAGAACAGCACGCATCCGGAAGACAGCAGGAAAGCCAGCCACGGCCTTCCGACTATCATGTATACCGCAAGATGCAGCAGCACGACCGGAGCCAGATTGAACAAAAGCATGCGCGTGTCCGTAAAGTAGCTCCCGACCAGACCGGGACCAAGACCGCCCGTTCCTAATGCCAGCGAAAGCGCCCCGGTTGCCGCGCCGAATATTATCAGAAGAAGCACAGCCGCCAAAACAAGACTGGGCTTTCTTTCTCTTTTAATCGTTTTTTCCTGATCCTTTGCCATTATGAATATAGATCTCCTGATCCGCATTATCGTTCGGGCCGGGGAATAAAAACAGCCCCCGTTTTTTCCGGGGGCTATTTTATCACTTATTCGTTGCTACGGCAACATTTCTCATCTTTCAGAAAGAAAGATGTTCCAAGGCCTATTTAATGCAGACCTTCCTCGTCTAGTAGCCGAAGTAACTTCTTGCAGCAGCGTTGTACAGGTACATCGCCCTGGCAAGGTTCTGGTCGTCCTCGCTGCCGTTGGCAAGCTTGCTGTTTGCCCAGCTGAGGCAGCCGTAGTAAATTGTTGCGGAATTTTCTCCCTCAGTAAGTTCGAACGGCTTGAGCTCGTGCAGCCTCTTTGCGGCTACGCCGGCGCTGTATGCTGCCCAGACATCATTTCCGCTGGCATCCTTCTCGGGAGCAAGCGTTACTGCTTTTCCGTCGATCTTAACAGATACCTGTCTGCTGAGCAGAAGCTTGATGAGCGTGTCGGATTCGAGGGTCAGGATGAAGGTCTTCGCGCCAAGTTCTTTTCCGCCGTCAACTATACGGTTGTAATCAGAGTTAGCAACAACAGAACTCATCTCGCTTTCAAGCCATGCAGCCGGCATGTTCTCAGGTCTGTCTTCTCTCCCGTCGTTATACTTAAGAGCAAGCTGCGAATAGTGACCGTAGTTCAGCAGTGCCTTAGCGATCATTACGTCTCTTTCTACAGGAGCAGCGGCGTTGATCTTGTTGGTGCACCAGGTCGCTACACTGTAATCGTACTGATCGACAGATCCCTTGCTTGTCTCCATCTGGACCTGGACCCCGTCAGCATCGAATACCTTGATCCTCAGCAGCTGAGTCATTTCCTTGGCGGGTATTTCGCTGTAAGTAACAAGATAGTAGTCGTAATTATCCGGATCAGCAACGAAGTGGTCGCTGTTGAGCGGAACTTCCGCTACCTGCTCAAATCCGGACTTCTCGTAATACAGTTTAGCTACGAAGCCATCACCGGTCGTCTGGACCTTGAAGTTGATGCTTATCTTACCATCAAGACTGAGGTGTGCGGACCTGAGTGTGATCCCCGCGCCGGTCCTGATCAGTCCGGCTACGGCATCGATTATGGCCTGGGCCATCGCATCTACCTGAGCCTGCTTGTCGGAAGTAAGGCCTCTTTCTACCGCTTCAACAGCTGCGGTAACGGCGGCAACGCTCTCATCCGTGTAGATCGAAAGATTCTCGGGAACCGTAGCAAGCGCTGCGTCTACTGCTGTGTAATCCGCAAGTACGGGATCGACTACCAGTGTCTTGGCGGCTTCATCTACCGTGAACTGACGCTCGTAGAATATCTGTTTACTGTTCGAATAGAAGCTTATGATGAACGGCTCCTCAAGTACGTCTACCAGAGTTTCCGGCTGCCCGAAGGTCTCTACCCACTTCACCGGGATCGTGAAGGTGTTGCCTTCTCCAAGTTCCTTAACGTCTTCGGATCCGGCAGCCAGAGCAGCATCAGCTTCGGGGATCCTTCCGAGGAAGGCCTTAGTGTACGCAGTGCTGCCCATGGTGAGGACGAGATCCGCCTTGTAGTTGTTGCTGTTCGGTCCGCCGACTACATTAAGTACGGCGCCGCTGAGCTTGAACATGCCTACATTGTTGGTCAGCGCAAGAACGTCGGACTTCTCGAAGTCTCCGGTCACAAGCGTGTTCGCAGTTGTGTCGAGCTTAAGCTGTCTGGGATAGAACGCTCTTTCAAGGCTGTTCTGTCCGTCGAGATACTTCTGGTAATAGGTGTCGGAAATCGACACCACAGGAACAAACTTTCCGATCTCATCGGCGGCAACAGGGATAAGGAACTCTACCTTTCCGGCATCGTTAGTGTATCCTGCTATCCAGTTCTCGGTAGCTGTTCCGTTAGCGACAGCCTGCTCGTAAGTGCCCTTGAACAGATTATGATAACTGTTTCCGGAAAGAGCCACCTTAAGAGTAGCGCTTCCGTCTGCGTTCGGAATGTACGAAGCTGTTACGGCCTTGAACATTCCGGTGTTGTTACTGATCGTAAGTTCGGTCTCGACGCCAAGCGCATTTTTAATGTGCTGGATGTAGATCTGCTGTACGTCGGGGATCTCTCCGAGGCCCTTTATCTGGCAGAAGACGTTCTCCGCCGCGAAGTTGCCTTCGGCAGTAAACTGGCTGAACCAGGATTCTTCGTCCTCCGGATCTGCCATGTCGTTGTTGGCATGGTCGCCTGCTACTACCATAAGAGGTCTGAGGTAGACCTTGGTGTAGCCTGCTGCCTTTACGGCTGCGATGACGTTGGAGCACTTCGTGCTCTCGGGCTCGCCTTCGACCGTACCGATGAATACGTTCTCATATCCGAGCTGACCCATTGCAGTCTGCATCTGCTCGTAGGTGATGCTTGCAACGTGAGCGGTGCCGTGTCCCATAAGGACGATGGCTGCTCCGTCTGCCGCTGCTGCTGCCGCGTCTGCATAACCTGCATCTTCGCAAGCTGCTGCTACTACTGCCTCCGCTACCGCAAGTTTATCTGCGTTGATGGCTGTGGCGTCAGCGCCTACAGGACCGAGAAGCGGTTCGGAGATGATTATTGAATCAAAGTCGTCCTCATAATCGGCAAGAGCCTCTACCAGCTCGTCGTACTCGGCTCCGTGCATAAGGTGAGTCGGCTGTACTACAAGTTCCTTGACTCCGTTAGCTACTGCTCTGTCCAGAGCCTGATCCATGTTATCGATCTTCTCGCCGTCGCGGGCATAGATATGGTTGATTATGATCTGAGCGGTAAATGCTCTTCTTACGGAGTATTCATCTCCGAATTCCTCATCGATGGCATCTTCAATAGCCTTGATGGTAGCAACACGGCTGTCGTTGAAGCTTGTTCCGAAGGATACAACAAGTATCTCCTTCTCGCCTATTCCGTCCTGATTTCTGGGATCGTCTGCAGAAGCATCTCCGGTGTCGAGTCCGAAGTAATCGTATTCTTCAACGAGGAGCTTTTCCTCAGCGGAAAGAGCGTCCCACGCTGCCTTGGCTGCTTCGCAGTCTGCCCAGGTAGTATCGGTAAATACCTGAGACTGGATCTTCGCGATCAGCGCATCTACTGAATTTGCGGGTCTGGGATCTACGAACGTATCGAATACCAGCGTTCTTGCGTCTTCATTAATGGTGATGGTGCGCCCGTACCACTTTCCGTTATTCGCGGACTTTGTGGAAAGCGTGAACGGCTCGCCGTTGCAGAGATTGACCGCGGTCGTGGGATCGCCGAACGTCTCTACCCACTTTACGGGGATCGTGAACGTCATGGCATCAGCATCGAACGCGATAGTCGCCTGCGCTTCTGCAGCTTCATCGGGATATCCGACGAACACTTCGCTGAGGCTCGCAGTTGTCATCGGCAGAATAAGATTTGCCGAGTAATTGTTGGAGTTAGGACCTCCAACAACATGGAGCGTAGCTTCCGGACCGGGTCTGAACATGCTTATGTTATTGGTAACAGTAAGAGTAATGTTCTGCTCGTAGTCGCCTGTTACAAGAGTGTTCGCAGTCGTGTCGAGCTTAAGCTGTCTGGGATAGAACGCTCTTTCAAGGCTGTTCTGTCCGTTGAGGTACTTCTGGTAGTAGCTTTCGGATATAGCCACCACCGGAACATCTTTACCGACCTCGTCGGCGGAGATGGGGATAAGGAACTCCCACTTATCGGCATCATTCTTATAGCCTGCTATCCAGTTCTCGGCAGCTGCTCCGTTAGCGACAGCCCCCTCGTAAGTGCCCTTATACAGTTTCTGATAGCCGTTTCCGGAAAGAGCCATCTTAAGAGTTGCGCTTCCGTCTGCGTTCAGAACGTACGAAGCTGTTACGGCCTTGAACATCGTGGTTTCGTTCGTGATCTCAAGCTCTACGGGCTCGGGCGTTTCATCGCCGGGAAGCGCCGTGCTGTCGTTTACGTATTCCAGTGTGTAGCCGGTAAGATAGTAATCACCGCCGGAGGCCTTGTACCAGTCGCCGTCATGAGTGTCGCTGTATCCGTCAACATACTTGATCATGTAGTAGATGTCAGCGCCCTCTGCAATAACGGCTTTAGGTACAGGAAGCACGAATGTACGGGTCTCAAGCGTTACACCGTCTTCCTTGTAGACAGGAACGACACGCGCCGTAGGAGTACCCTCCACCAGAGTGTGATTGGTGGGATCGGCAGGGTCGAGTATCTGGCTCTGACGTCCATAAGCCATTCCATCGAAGCGGTCGACCGTCTTGTCGGTATCCTCGGTGGTGATCAGCCATGCGTCGTCACCCTTAATGACGACCTGCGGATCGTGGAAATGATACATACTGAGAACTGCCGTAGTCAAATCGTTAGCTTTGTAAGTACCATCGGCAAGTTCCGCCGCGTAGACTTTTGCGCTGCCCGGTGTTACCGGCACCAGGAGCACCACCATGACCACGGCCACTATCATGGCGATAATTCTTTTTGTTTTCGATCTCATAAAGACCCTCCGTAAAACATTAAAACGACCTGCTCCGCAAGGAAACAGGCCGCGTCAAAACATCCTACTTAAGATCTTTGCGCAATACCTGCCTTCCACGGAGGCAGTTATTACATTGTCTTCAGCAGGTTTCCTGGCTTGCGCATCATTGCTCGGCGCGCCTTCTCACGGGTATACCCGCAATGGCATGCTGCGCCTTGCTACGCGCTTACAGTGACCGGATCGCTCAGGCATTTCACCTGATTCCCTATTACCCCCGTACATGGGGCACTGAAAACGTATAATTAATTATATCATATAAAAAATGTGCAGACAAGGAAAACCCTGTCTGCACACCACGTGATAAAACACTAATGTTACCTGAATGTGCTCTTGTTAAGTCCTGTGGTATTGTGGCGCCTTACATGAGAACGCTTAAGTTCGTCCGCGGCGCACTCTACTTCGTGAGAAGCGCCAAGATCCGCGCCCGCGCGCCTCTTTAACGCAGCCTCCTCGCGGAACTGTTTAGCGAGCCAGTCGTTCTTGCGGTCTTCGAAAAGTACGCTCTGCGTCTTAACGTCCACGGGCTTGGACTTATATCCGGAGTAGGCGCTCCGGCTGCCGGTATTGCTGCTGCCGTACGTAGCGCCGGGAACGTTGCGGAAAGACTGAGCCTGCCTTGCGCGGTCCATGCTCTCCTGCTGCGCGTCATAGACCTTTCCGGACTGGCTGCGCACTCCCTGCGACTGCTGGGACGGCATCCTGAACTGCTGCATCTGCTGAGCACGCTGGCTTATCTGCTGTTGTGCCTTTGCGGCCTTGGATGCGCCCGACGCGACCTTAACTATTATCGTGATCACGACGAACATCCATATGAGGCCGAATAGAATGGAGACTACTTCCATGGTTACTTAGCGCTTTCTTTGAGTGCTGCTATGGTTCCTGCGAGATTTGCTATGTCCGAGGGTACTATCAGCTTCGTAGCCTGACCGTCTGCCA
>JAFWVZ010000238.1 GCA_017523605.1 Bacillota bacterium
AGATGAAGCACACTCTGCGTCCCGCCATTCAGAAGGCCTTCGACACGCTCTCCGCGCAGAACGACATAATCGTGATAGAGGGCGCGGGCAGCCCCGCGGAGATCAACCTTAAGGCGGACGACTTCGTAAACATGGGCATGGCCAAGATGGCCAAGGCTCCGGTGCTTCTGGTGGGCGACATAGACCGCGGCGGCGTTTTCGCGCAGCTCTACGGAACCATCGAGCTTCTTACGGAAGAAGAGAAGAACTACGTAAAAGCCACGATTATCAACAAGTTCCGCGGCGACGTGGAGATCCTTAAGCCCGGCCTTAAGCAGCTGGAGGAGCTTACGCACAGACCTTGCGCGGGCGTTGTGCCGTTCATCCACGCGGACATAGAGGACGAGGACAGCCTGTCGGAAAGGCTGGTCAAGAAGGCCGCTGCCAAGATAAACATAGCGGTCATCCGCCTGCCCAAGCTGTCCAACTTTACGGACTTTACAGTGCTGGAGGCTACCGAGGGCATAGGCGTGCGCTACGTGTCTTCCGCAAGGGAACTTGGCGATCCGGACCTGGTCATCCTGCCGGGCACCAAGAACACCATCTCCGATCTTAAGTGGGTGCGCCAGAACGGTCTGGAGGCTGCTATAAAGCAGTTGGCCGCGAAGGGCACTCCCGTGATAGGCATCTGCGGCGGCTACCAGATGCTGGGCCGCACCATCACGGACGCGTCCGGCGTGGAAGGCGGCGGAAGCATTGCCGGCATGGGGCTTCTTCCCATAGACACGGAGTTCGCGGAGGAAAAGCACCGCACCAGAGTCTCCGGAATAGCAAAGGCCGAGGGCTTTTGGAAGGACTTCGACGGCGCGGAGCTTACAGGCTACGAGATCCACATGGGAGCCACATCTCTGGCGGACGGAGCAAGCCCTCTGGATAAGCTGGACAACGGCCACGACGACGGCTGCGCAAGCGGAAACGTTCTGGGCAGCTACCTGCACGGCTTCTTCGATTCCGCGCAGTGCCGCGAGGCTCTGATAGCGCTTCTCTGCAGACGCAAGGGACTGGATCCGTCGGAGCTTAAGGCTTTCGACTACGCGGCCTACAAGCAGCAGCAGTTCGACATCCTGGCGGACGGCATACGCGCCAATCTGGACATGAATATGATATACGACATCCTGGAAAAAGGAGTTTGACCATGAAGATACAATTAGAACAAGTACTCCCGATGGAGATAGAAAAGCGCAGCTTCGAGATAATAGAATCCGAGCTTCCGCATCCCATAGACCCGGCTCTTGCCCCGATAATAAAGCGCGTCATCCACACCAGCGCGGACTTCGAATACGCGGACACTCTGTGCTTCTCGGAGGACGTGGTGGCAAAGGCTCACGAGGCCATCAAGAACGGCGCCTGCATAGTTACGGATACCCAGATGGCTAAGGCCGGCATCAACAAGAAGAACCTTGCTAGATACGGCGGCGAAGTCTATTGCTTCATAGCGGACGAGGACGTCGCGGCAGCCGCAAAAGCCAACGGCAGCACACGTTCCGCGGCTTCCATGGACAAGGCTGCTTCTCTCGGAAAGCCGCTCATCTTCGCCATCGGCAACGCTCCCACGGCTCTGGTCCGCATCTGCGAGCTGATAGAAGAGGGTAAACTGGATCCGAAACTTGTCATAGGTGTTCCCGTGGGTTTCGTAAATGTGGTACAATCAAAGGAACTTCTGATGCAGGAGCCTGTGCCTTACATCGTTGCGCGCGGCCGCAAGGGCGGCAGCAACGTGGCGGCCTGCATAGTAAACGCGCTGCTGTACATGCTCGGCAGATAGGGCAGTGCAGCGTTTACACCGGAGGAGCTTCTTTACAGGTACCGGCAGATACTCATAACCGTTTTTAACGCAATATCGCACTTTCTTGTAGACGCCGCCTGCGTGGGCGCCCTGTTTTCTTTCGGGACAGAGGCTCTTGCCCTTAGCAGCGCGGTGATCGTTTATAATACGCTGGCTTTCTCCACGCAGTGCCTCGTGGGTCTGCTGATGGACCGCGTCTTAAAGCGCGGCAGGACACGTTCGGACTATCTTATGCTTTGCGGCACCGTTCAGGCTGCGGCAATGTTCGTGGTGGCCGCCGCGGCGCTCTATCCATTCGGACTCATGATAAAGGCCGCGCTTATAGGCCTGGGCAACAGTGTGTTCCACGTCGCCGGCGGTTCCGTTACTCTGGACCGTAGCGGCGGCAAGGCTGCGCCTCTTGGATTATTCGTGGCTCCCGGCGCTTTCGGCGTCACTCTCGGAGTCCTTTACCCGCAGATCATAGATTACATCTGCGCCGCGCTCGGCATAGCCGCCGTAGCGTGCTTCGGCATATACAGAAGGTCCGTATTCTACAAGGATCTCGGCGGCACGGCAGAAAAAACAGCGGATATTGGAC
>JAFWVZ010000239.1 GCA_017523605.1 Bacillota bacterium
AATCCAATGACAGACGATGCGTTTGCCGCAAAGTTCCATTCCTGCATGGACCTTGCTGTCGCGCCCAGGACAAGAGAACAACAGGACCAGATAATGGAACACGTAAAGGCGCTCGAAACGATCGACGACATGAGAAGCATAGCGGAGATGCTATAGATCGAAATATTATAAGGCTTTGCGGAACGCGCCTTTCTGCGGACGATCATCCATATATAATAATACATCAAAGCCCCGTTCTGAACGCGGGGCTTTTAAGTACAAGAAAAGACCCGCCGTTTCCGACGGGCCTTTTTAGAGTATCAAGTGTACAGTAAATTACTTACCTTCGATAGTCTTGATAACGGGCTCGAGCCTCTGCCATTCTTTCTGAATGTCAGCAGCGTCGAATGCATAGTACTTGGAAGTACCGCCGTTAACTCTCTGTCTTACATAGAAGGAGTTAGCGTCTTCGGACTTCTCTACGTTGCCGAGTGCATCGCAAACAGCCTTGATCTGAGCTACGGTCTCTGCCGGAACTTCAGCTCTGCAGATGATAGCGGTGGTGTTCGGTACGTTGTACTGCTCTGCCTTTTCCTTGCCGAAAACGTCGAGGAGGGTCGGAACCTTCTTGATATCGTCGAGACCCTTGGTGTCAGCTGCATAGTAGCTGAAGTCGTTGTCGGGACGGCAGTTGATGATCGCCTTGTACTTGTCGGGCTGCTGCAGATACTTGACTGCGGAAGTCTCGTCGAAGATGGCGATGTTGATGCTCCTGTTGGACGGGTCGATACCGGTCTTAACGGAGTCGGAAGATGCGGGTACCCAGTGGACATACTCGCTGAGTCCGGTCTGGTTGAAGAGAGACTTAAGCTTGGTGGTCATGATGGAACCGGCTCTGTCAGCAACAAGTACTTCGTCCTTGTGCTCTTTTGCATAAGCTTCGAGCTCTGCCCAGTTGCTGTAAGGAGCGTCTGCCTGAGTGATCAGCATGCATCCGGAATACGGATAAGGCTGGGTGAATCCGGTAACGATCTGGAACTTGGTCGTATCGAACGGAGCGTTTTTCCAGTCGCCCTTTACATAACCGGTAAGAGCGTCGAGACCTACTACCATAAGGGTAAGTCCGTCAGCATCTTCCTTGAGCATCTTTTCAGCAAGGTTCCAGCCGTTGGCTGTCTTGTTGTACTCAACTTCGGCTTTCTTTCCGGTCTGCTCGCGGATCCAATCTGCCATGGTGGTTGCGTTGACAGCTGTCAGGGAGCTCTCATCGTACGGGAAGAACAGAGTAACGTCTCCGTCCGGCCACTTGGGAGCTTCTGCCTGATTGTTGTTTCCGCCGCCGCCGTTTCCGCAGGCTGCAAGTCCGAACACCATTAACAGTGCAAGAACAAGTGCAATAACTTTCTTCATTGTGTTTCCTCCTGTAAAGTACACTATGATACTATTTCAAACCCGGAGTTCCGGAGTTTGTTGATAAATTAATCCTCTAATTCCGCAGCCTGTTTCCTGGCCTTGTCGTTCTTCGACTGCTTGCCTTTCTTGATTATCGGAGAAAGGATACCATAGATCAGAACGAGAGTTCCGACGACTATGAATACGCAGGATATCGGTCTTGTAAAGAACATCTTTCCGCCGTCGGAAGATGCGGCAAATCCCATCCTGAGGTTCTCTTCGAGCATGGGAGCAAGAATGAACGCCATTAGGAACGGCAGGCTGGATATTCCGAACACATCCATCAGTATGGCCATGATGCAGCTTACGAGCATTACGATCATGCTGAAGAAGTTGCGCTGAGCCATGTACGCACCAGTAAGAGCAAGTACTACGACTATACTGTACAGATAGTGATACGGTATCCTCAGCAGAGCCGGGAACGTAGGCATTCCTATGGTCTCGTAAAGTATTACTACAATTGCGGACAGGAATGCTGCGGTGAACAGCGTGTAAACGATGGTAGGATTCTCCCTCATCAGCTGCGGGCTGGCCTCGATGTTCTTCATAAGCAAAGCCTGCAGGAACTGCACGCAGGAAGCGTCTCCGGGAATACCGAGAGCTATCAGCGGTATAAGAGCGCCGCCTATCGCGGAGTTCTTCGCAGTTTCGCCTGCGATTACACCCATGATCTCGCCCTTGCCCCACTTGGACTTGTCCTTGGCGAGCATGTTCTCCGTGGAGTAAGCCATTATGGAAGCAACAGGTCCGCCGAGTCCGGGCAGGAAGCCGATGACAAGACCTATTATCCATGCGCGGATGAAGCCAATGAAATTGTGAGCAAGATCCTTGCCGGGCCATTTGTAACGGCCTACCTTTACGTCTACCTTACGAGCTTTTTCACCTCTTGCATACTCAAGTATGATTATACGGCCGGCAAAGAGTCCGAGCATTACCGGGATAAGGTTGATCTTATCGCGGAACTGCATGATGTTGAAGAAGATGAACCTGTTTGCGCCGTCGAGCTTCTCGGTACCGATGCTGGCTACGAAGAGAGCAAGACCGGCTCCGAACAGACCCTTGGCAAGATTGCCCTTGGAAAGACCTATTACCATCAGGATGGCGCAGTAGCAAAGAGCTGCGTACTCCCAGTAATAAAGCCTTACTGCCCAGGATGCTATGGCCTTGCAGCAGAATACGGCAAGTATTACCGAAGGCAGAGTTCCAAGGAACGATACTGTTACCGATACGGACAACGGCCGTACCGGATCGCCCTGTTTAGTAAACTCGTAGCCGTCCCATACAGTCGTTAACGACGAAGATGTACCCGGAATACCAAGCAGTATGGAACCTATGCAGCCGCCGCTCATGGATCCTATTACTATGGAGATGAACAGCGCCATGGTCATGGCCGGGTTGAGCTTATAAGAGATAGGAAGAAGTACTACGATAAGAGTGCTGCTTCCGAGTCCGGGGATAGCGCCGAGGATTACTCCGGCGAGGGATCCCAGTACTACGTAGATGATGCCCTGTACAGTCAGGAGACCTTTAAGAGCTTCAAGAAAATATGCGCCCATTTATGCCTCCTTACTTGAACAACTTCCAGATGATGCCCTTGGGCAGTCTTGCCTGCAGACCAAGGATGTAGGCAGCGTAAATGACCGCGCCTGCGACGACAGCGAAGATCAGTATCCTTATTATCCTCTTCTTCATCGGCATATCCGGTACGGAGACCTTGGAAAGCATCAATGTGAGAATGAAGAGAATGATAGGTACTGTGGCTGTAAAGCCGATAAGATAGAACAGCAGCGTCATAAGACAATAGATACCGAACACCTTGCTTGCAGCGATCCACTGCTTCTTGGTAAGGAACGGTTTGATGTTACCGTCTTTGTCACGCTTCGGTTCTTCCTGATTGAACAGGATGGCGACAGAGCATAAGAGCATTATGCCCGCGCCGATCAGCGGGAAGAGTTTCGGACCGGGGTCTCCTGCATGTTTCGCTTCCGGAATGTAGCTCATTGAATAGAAGGCTATCCAGAGCGAGAACAGGATACCGAAGATGCCAAGCCCAAAATCTTTTTTGTTTTTGATCTTCATAATCCACCTAAACACAACAAAAGATATAAAATTACTAGTACATTATGCAACAAATCAGGCGCTAAATCAATAGCTAAGCACCTTTTTGTTAATGCCCTGAATAAATAGGTCAGTCATCCAGTTTCCAGCCGGTCGGTACGAAAAGCTCCGTATAAAGCTTTATTGCATAGCGGTCGGTCATGCCGGCGATATGGTCCTTTACGACCTCATCTATACCGTCCTTGTCCAGAAGCAGAAGCTGTTCTTCCGGAAGCTCCTGCGGCCTTTCATGATAATAATCGTATAGGCTTTTGATCAGAGACCTTATCCTGAACAGCTCTTTTTCTTGCTTGACTACGGGACTTCTGTAGACGTTTTCGAACATCCAGTTGCGCAGCTCGTCCATGGCTTCGAAAGCTTCCGCTGACTGACGTATCTCCGTCTGCCCTTCGGAATTCTTAAGAGCATCTTTTACCAGAAAATCTATTCTTTCCCCGTGAGAACTGCCGAGAACTTTAATGCATTCCGCAGGAAGATCTTCTTCCCGGATTACCCCTGCCCTTATAGCGTCGTCTATGTCGTGATTTATGTAAGCTATGCGGTCTGAGAGCCTGACAGCCTGTCCTTCCAGTGTAAATGGCTTGTCCGGTCCGGAATGGTTAAGGATACCGTCGCGGACTTCCATGGTAAGGTTCATGGTGCGTCCCAGAGCATTTCTTTCGATCACATCGACAACACGCAGGCTCTGCTTATTATGAGAAAACCCACCGGGATGTATCTCGTTAAGGAAAGCCTCGCCGCTGTGGCCGAAAGGCGTGTGCCCCAGATCGTGGCCCATTGCTATGGCTTCGGTAAGGTCCTCGTTAAGATCCAGCGCCCTTGCGATGGTCCTTGCGATCTGAGAGACTTCAAGAGTATGAGTAAGACGAGTCCTGTAGTGGTCCCCTTCAGGAGAAAGGAAGACCTGAGTCTTGTGCATGAGACGCCGCAGGGCTTTGGAGTGGATTATCCTGTCCCTGTCGCGCTGAAAGCATGTACGGACCATGTCCGGCTCTTCGGGAAACACTCTTCCTTTAGACTCGGAAGAAAGCACCGCAAACTTGGAAAGCGTTTCTTTTTCCCTTTTTTCTATGTCTTCTCTGAGAAGCATGATGACTCCTATATGATTGGCATAATATTATTTATGTTAACTTATTGAATTTGTAAAGACTCAGGTTCAAACGCCCGTGGATCCGAATCCGCCTTTGCGTTTTCCTTCAGCCGCGTCATCTTCTGTTATTCCGTAAGGCACCAGGACCGCCTGGACGAATGCTTTGCCCGCCGGAAGCTCCAGGACCTTGCCGCTTTTGGAATCGTTGGTTATCGGGACCATTATGTGACCTTCGTTGTCGGAATCGTAATAATCCTCGTCTATAAGACCCATTGTGTTATCAAGCTGAAGACGGAATCTGGAACCAAGCCCGGATTTCGGAAGGATAAGAAGCATCCAGCCCGGCTGCATCTTTATCCTAAGGCCTGTCGGCACCTTAACGCCTTCTCCCGGGGCAAGCGTAAGATCGAACGGGCAGATGATATCGTAACCTGCAGATCCTGCTGTCGCCCTTACCGGAAGCTTGACGTTTTCGAAAAGCCTTCCAGCGGCAGCCTCCGTGCCCCCTACGCAGCTTACAAAGTCAGACTTAAACTGCCCTATGCTTACTTTTTCGAACTTCCCTACTCTGTTGCTCATGTCAACTAAAAGCCTTTCTCAAAAAACAGCTTGTCCATTATATCCGGAAACTTATCCAGAGGAAGAAGCTGCTTGGAATGTTGCTTAGCAAGCTCGTCCGCTGCCATTCCGTGAGCGAACACAGCCATGCAGGCTGCCTCGAACGGATCCTGCACAAAACTAAGCATTGCTGTGATCATACCCGCTAGAACGTCGCCGCTCCCTGCCTGAGCAAGCCCCTGATTGCCTGTCCTGTTCTTATAATATCTGCCGTCCGGCGCGGCAACAACAGTTTCAGGACCTTTCAGCACCATTATTACGTTGTTCTGCGATGCATATTCTGCAGCACAGCGGACAGGATCCTCCTTTATCTTTGCCAGAGGAATGTCTGCAAGCGTGCTGAATTCGCCCTGGTGAGGCGTAAGTATCAGCGGACAGTCGAAAGGTCCCAGTTCGTTTCCGCTCCATTTAAGCAGTTTAAGAGCTTCCGCATCCATAACTAACGGCGCTTTGCACTTCTCATAAAGCACATTGAAGACCGCAGTCTTGTAGAAATTGTTTACAGCGCCGCTTCCGAAGCAAACTGCGCGCATGTTCGGAAGCAGAATGGATATCGTCGATTCCGGATCAGAGTGCAGACCATCCGATGCACTTTCGCGATACGGATGATATACAGGTGTAAGGAACCTTGTCGCGCAGATACTGTAGATGCTCTCCGGGAGAGCAACGTTTATGTACTGCGCGCCCAATGCCTTGGCGCCTATGATGTTGAGACATGCAGCGCCTGCCATTCCAAGGCTTCCGGATATCAGAAGGATCTTGCCGAACGTTCCCTTGTTGGCATCAGCAGGCCTTTTTGGGAAACGCTCAAAAAACTGATCCTTATTAAAATCCTTATTTACTTCGTAGTAGTACAGATCCTGCATGAAAGACTCCTCCGCACAATTAAATGATCTACCTGATGATTATAACACAAAAGGACCGCTGAGCAAAACGTGCGGTCCTTTGTTTGTGCTGTTATTGCATAAGCTCTGAGTTATTAAGATCAGGCCTTGATTATCGGGGTATCTTCCAGTCCCTTGCGGGTAAGGTTTACTCTGCCCTTGTCGTCGATCTCGTAGCACTTTACGGTAACTGTGTCGCCCACATTGAGAACATCGGTGACCTTTTCTACGCGCTTGTTGGAGATCCTGGAAACGTGCAGGAGTCCGTCCTTTCCGGGCAGAACTTCAACGAACGCGCCGAAGTCCATGATCCTTACTACCTTGCCGGTGTAGGTCTTGCCGACTTCCACGTCCGCGGTTATGTACTCGATCTCCTGCCTTGCAGCCTCTGCAGCTTCAAGGTTCGGGGAAGCGATGAACACGTTGCCGTCGTCATCGATGTCCACCTTGGCTCCGGTGCGAGCGATGATGCCATTGATGGTCTCGCCGCCCTTGCCGATGACCAGTCTGATCTTCTCGACAGGTACCTGCATGGAGATGATGCGCGGAGCCCACTTGGACAGTTCTGCTCTGGGCTCGGATATCTCTTCCATCATCTGGCCCATTATGTACATGCGGCCCTCACGTGCCTGCTGGAGAGCCTTCCAGAGGATGTCTCTGGAAAGTCCGTGCACCTTGATATCCATCTGGATGGCTGTAACGCCCTTCTCTGTTCCCGCCACCTTAAAGTCCATGTCGCCGAGGAAGTCTTCCATTCCCTGGATGTCGGAAAGGATGGCCATTGTGGAACTTCCGTCCTCTTCGACCCTTTCAACAAGACCCATTGCTATTCCGGCTACGGGTGCCTTGATAGGAACGCCTGCGTCCATAAGAGCAAGCGTGGATCCGCATACGGATGCCTGAGAAGAAGAACCGTTGGAAGAAAGAACTTCCGATACGACTCTGATGGCGTACGGGAACTCTTCCTTGCTGGGAAGAACAGGCAGCAGAGCTCTTTCCGCAAGAGCGCCGTGTCCTATCTCTCTTCTTCCGGGGGATCTGGGCTGCTTAGCTTCGCCTGTGCAGAATCCGGGGAAGTTGTACTGATGCATGTATCTCTTTTCGGTCTCTTCGTCCAGTCCGTCCAGAGTCTGGGCTTCGGACAGAGTTCCGAGAGTAACTACGGAAAGTACCTGCGTCTGACCTCTCTTGAAGAGTCCGGTGCCGTGGGTCCTGGGAAGAACGCCGGTCTCGCACCAGATGGGCCTTATCTCATCCAGCTTTCTGTTGTCCGGGCGAATGCCTTCGTCCAGGATAAGGGAACGTACCTGCTCCTTTACGATGTTATAAAGAACAGCGTCGATGTCCTTTTCGCCGTCCGGATACACTTCCGCGAAGTGCTCTTTGGTCTCCTGCTCTACAGCGTCCATGTTGTCCAGACGCTCCTGCTTGTCCTTGGTAAGGACAGCTTCGCGCATCTTGGGAACTGCGTACTCGCGGACTGCGGCATCCAGATCTTCAGCGGGTTTTCTTATCTCGGGAACGATCTTTTCCTTGCCGATCGCTTCCGCGATCTGCTTTATAAGACGGCAGATCTTCTTGATCTCTTCGTGAGCGAACATTATCGCGTCCAGGCACACGTCTTCCGGTACTTCCTGAGCGCCGGCCTCTACCATCATGATGGCTTCCTCGGTACCGGCAACATACATGGAAAGATCGGATACGGCTCTCTGTTCAAGAGTCGGGTTGATGACGAAACGTCCGTCTACGCGGCCTACCTGTACGGAACCTGTGGGACCGTCCCAGGGAATGTCGGAAATGGCCAGAGCAACGGAAGAACCGATCATGGCGCAGATCTCCGGAGCGCAGTCCGGATCGACGCTCATTACTACGGCCTGAACTTCTACCGCGTTGTAGAATCCCTTGGGGAACAGCGGCCTGAGCGGTCTGTCCATGAGACGGCACTTAAGTATGGCCTTCTCTGCCGGGCGGCCTTCTCTCTTAATGAATCCGCCGGGGATCTTGCCTACGGCGTACATCTTCTCCTCGTAATCGCAGGAGAGCGGGAAGAAATCGGCGTCCGGATTGGCTGTCTTAGCCATGCAGGCGGTAACGTTTACGACGGTGTCGCCATACTTTACCATTACCTGGCCGTTTGTCTGCTCGCAGACCTTGCCGATCTCAAGCTCCAGGAGCCTGCCGCCGAGGGCAGCTCTGAATGTCTTGTAATCTGTAAATCTCATTTTTTCCTCTTTCCGCGGCAAGGCTTGACGACTCAACGCACCGTTAAAGTGCGCACAGTTCTCAAGCCCCCTCCGCTTTTGCACAATAATTCCAGGCGGGATATGCTCCCGCCTGGTTCCAACGTTTTACTTTCTGAGTCCGAGACGGGAAATAAGAGTTCTGTAGCGCTCTATGTCCTTGTCCTTCAGATAAGCCAGAAGGTTTCTTCTGTGGCCGACCATCTTAAGAAGTCCGCGTCTGGAATGGTTGTCGTTCGGATGATCCTTAAGGTGCTCGTTGAGCTCGTTGATCCTGTAGGTAAGGATGGCTACCTGGACCTCCGGGGAACCGGTGTCGTTCTCGCAAGTAGCGTACTCTTTGATGATCTCTGCTTTCTTTTCTACTGTAAGCATAAAAAAATACTCCTTTACTGCTTTCGCCTTAAGCTGCGGACATCGGTGGAGATTCGTATGCCGAAGCAAAAGGTATCCTTTAATTGACGACTAATATTAGCACAACGCAGAGGGCTTGTAAAGAGTTAATTTCCCAATGAAAAGCCCTGCTGCGCAATGGTTTCCGGAGATCCGGCTCCGGACAAAACTAATCAAATTTGTAGAGGTTAAGACCGGTCTCTTCGTCGTGAGAGCGGCCTACGTGACCGTCCAGACAGCGGACGAAGATCTCCGCGGTGGCTGCGATCACTGCCTCGTTAAGGTGCCCGCCGTGGCCTATTCCGTCTTCTCCGGCAAAGCTCATATGAACGTGCAAGTATACCTCTCCGTTCATCTCGGATACGTTTCCGGTAAGAGAGGTTATCTCGAAAGTCCCGCCCTCGAACGTGGTCTTGTAATAATGCTTTTCTTCTACGTTGTAGCATCCGACTGTTACCTTGCCGGCAGCGCCGAGGCCCTCTATGCTGCCGAGTCTGATGTTCTCATTTTTGCAAAGAGCCGTAAGTTGTTCAATGATCTCTTCGCCGCGCTGGATGCGTACTACGTATGTATCTCCGAACTTTCTGTATTCCATCTGATGCTCCTTTTATGTTCTGATGATATAATGATGACATGAAACTGTCTTATTACCTGATGATTTTATTTATTGTATGGAACCTTGCAGTCTTCCTGATCTACGGTGCGGATAAACGCCGTGCCGTTAAGGACAAGTGGCGCGTCCCGGAAAAGACCCTGATCCTGCTTGCCCTGTTTTTCGGCGCCACCGGCGCGTTTATCGGAATGCGCGTCTTCCGCCACAAGACTCAGCACAAAAAGTTTACCGTTGGCGTACCGCTTCTGATGCTTCTGAATTATGCATGCATCGCCGCAGCAGTCTATTTTTTCTGCATCAGATAGTTTACGTCAGAACTTAACCAGTTTTTCCAGGCTCTGCTGTAACTTGCGCGGTACTTCCATGATCTTTTCCATGGCTTCAGCTTCTGCGTCCGCCCTCTCTTGCTTAGCGTAGCTTATTATATGCTCCGTCATGTCGTTTCCGCTGTCAGGTCCTACAGTTGTTCTGTACAGACCGAAGTATGCGGCATTTATCTCCGAGGACCTGGGATCGTTAGGATCGTCCGTTACATAGAACCATCCGGACTGCTGGGAAACATGCTTTTTATATGCGTCTTTAGCTGCCTGAAGCGCGGTCTTGCCGCCCACGCACTCCAATGGCTGCCTGAGATCCAGAACTATCTTGTTTTCTCCGTAAAGATGAAGATATGTCTTCTGCACGTCCCATACTCCATATTCTGCTGCGGAATTGGGGCAGAACGTCGGATCCATGCACTTCCCTACAGCGTCCGCAACGGCATGGGCAAGTCGCTGGTGCCTTATGTGACCGTATTCGCCGTTAAGGTCCTGGGTTATAACGATCTGCGGCTTGAACCGTCTTATCATCTCGGTCACGTACTCCGTGATCGCGAAGAATCCTTTCCATTCTCCGCTGTACAGCCTGTAACCTTCGTGCGCGGCGTCGAATCTACCGGTCTGAGGATACTGTTTAACGCCGAGCGCCCAGAGCCCGTTCATCCTTTCGTGTTCGCGGACTGTGGTCTTATTGAAATACCCCATCAGATGGACGACTTCTATCTTAAGGTCCGTATTCTCAGCAAGCGTTGCGATCGCTCCGCCGAGGAACAGAACGTCATCGTCCGGATGTGTTGCAAACACCAGAACATCTGCCTTTTCCGGCTGAGGCTCCCAGACTTCAACGTCCGCAGGAAGAAGGCCGTCCTTCGGGAAGGCTTTTATAAGGAAGATCCTTGAAGCATTGGTCATGCAAAGCTCCGC
>JAFWVZ010000240.1 GCA_017523605.1 Bacillota bacterium
AACATATTCGTAATGGATTCGGAGCGCGCAACCACTCAGGACATAAGGCCGCTGCGCATACTCATCCTTAACCTTATGCCCACAAAGATCGTAACGGAGACACAGCTTGCAAGGCTTTTGGGCAACACCCCCATTCAGATCGACATGGAGCTGCTTAAGGTGCGCCATGAGGTAAAGAACACCACGCAGGAACATATGCTGGCTTTCTACAAGACCTTCGACGAAGTCCGCGATCAGAAATACGACGGAATGGTAATAACCGGAGCGCCGGTGGAGCAGATGGATTTCGAGCAGGTGGACTACTGGAACGAACTCTGCGAGATCATGGAATGGTCCAAGACCCACGTTTACAGCACTTACCACATCTGCTGGGGTGCTCAGGCGGGTCTGTACTACCACTACGGCATCCGCAAGCTGCCTTTGCCGGAAAAGATGTTCGGCGTGTTTAAGCACAAGGTGGTCCACAAGGGATCCATACTCTTCCGCGGATTCGACGACGTGTTCATGGTGCCGCACTCCCGCCACACCACGATAGATGTTGAGCAGGTAAAGGCGGAGCCCCGTCTTAAGATACTTGCCGCCAGCGACAAGGCCGGCGTATATGCCATCTCCACCCACGGCGGACGCCAGATATTCATAACCGGGCATTCCGAGTACGACACGGAGACTCTTAAGACCGAGTATTTCCGCGACAAGAATCTGGGGCTGCCCATACACGTTCCGGAAAACTACTTCCCGGACGACGATGACACAAAAGAACCCCTGAACACATGGCGCTCAGGGGCTAATCTGCTGTATTGCAACTGGCTGAACTATTTCGTGTACCAGGAGACTCCTTACGAGCTGGACAAGCTGGAAGGACTTCAGGATCACGATCCGCACTCGGACCGCGCCTGAGCGGCGGCCCTGCGGGCCGCGCCCGCTGCGCGGGCTGCGCGCATACGCGCGCGCCGCTCAGCCACTCACGATCCTTTGCACAATAAAACCCCGCGTATCTAACGCGGGGTCTTTGTTTTTAGCTCTGTATTTAAGCTCTGTATCTGTTTACACAGAAGCAGGATGCCGGCGCTGCTTCTTCGTTTTTAATGAGGCAGTCTTCCGACGCGTCGAAGGAGATGGAGTCCCCCTCCATAAGGAAGTACGAGAACTCGCCTATCTCTATGGCCAGCGAGCCGCTCTTTACGATTATGTAGCGTTCCGCGTCGCGCGCGCTCTCTATGCTGTGCGCGCAGTTTGGCGCAAGCTCAAGCACCATTATCTTTATGTTGCGCTCCGGCGTGGAGGGGTAGTAGTTTAGGGACTTAAGGCTTCCGTCCGGAGAAACGGCTGCCGGTACGTCGTCCTTGAATACCGCCCTGGCGCTGGATTCTCTGGAATTCAGCAGCGCAGTGTACGGAACGTGCAGCGCGGAGGCCAGCTTGCTTATTGTATTGATCGTGGGGTTGGCGCCGCCCTGTTCTATCTGGGAGATAGCGGCTTTGCTGAGCCCTGTGTAGCGCGCAAGCTTGCCTATGCTCATGCCCTGTTCCTTGCGTACCGCGTTAAGGTTCTTTGCTATAGCTTCGTTGATGTTCATGATCGTTTTCCTTTAGCAACTGATTTTCAGTTCCAGACTCTCCGGCGCTGTTATTTGAATACTATCGCGTAATCCTGCGCGTCCGGAACGGTATGGATCATCTCCGTTATTACTTTCTTGGCGTTGTCGTACGCCTTGTCCAGAAGGCCTCTTTCCAGCGCGTATTCCTCGCAGATCTTCTTCTGCTCGGTCTGGAAGGTGTTGTAATCCTCTATCTGTATGCGGTTGAAGAGGTTCTTGGTCTCGTCCAGCACTTCCAGGGACTTTTCGTCTATCTCGTGCGACAGTATTGCGGCCTTGGGCATGGTTATCTCCACCGCGTTTTCGGTAACCGTTACGGAAACCTTGCTCAGATCCACGCCGGCCTTTATCTCTCCGTCGTACCTTACCAGAAAGCGCTTGGTAGTGAACGGCACGGTCCAGTCCTTTATCTTAAGGCTGCTCTCCTGCGAAGCGGTATTGGTGTAGGCGTATTTGTAGGTGGCAAGGTCGCTTATCTCCTGCAGCTTGCCTTCTATCTCCTTCTGGATCACCAGCGGCTCGGTCTTGGAGACCAGAGGCTCGTGGTTCCTTCCCAGATAGTAGCCTACGCCGAAGCCTGCGCCCAGAAGTATTATCGCCAGCAGTATGCCTGCAAGTACTTTCTTCATGTTAAGCTCCTTTCAGCGGATGCTTTTCCGTCCGCGTTACTCGGCTGCGGGGGCCTCTTCGAAGCCTACGACTTCCAGTCCGTTAGCCTTGCGCCAGTCCTGATAGAGCTCCAGGTCGTCCGCAACATACTTCCATGCCAGATAGATGACGGCGATGTCGTCTACTATGCCCAGCACCGGGATCTTGTCGGGAACGATGTCCTTGGGCGAGATAAGATAGAGCAGCGCGGCAACGATGGATACCGGTACGGTGACCGGGGCTTCGCGGTACTCGTTCTTGATGTAGCTCTTAAGGAAGGAGATCATTACGGGAAGCATGGAAAGCTTGTCGCCTATGAAGGGGATGTTCTGCATCACCTGCTCGGCGCGCTGCAGGAACAGCTCCATCTTGTCGGGGTCCTTAAGCAGCTTTTCTGCTGTCTCCTTTCCCTGCTCGTACGCGTTTTCTATGTCCTGGTTAAGTTCGTTGAAGTTAAGATCTGTCATTACAGTGCTCCTTTCTAAATGTGCATGTCTTATAAACGACCGGGCTGCCGGGCGCGGTGCGTCCGATGGTTTTGGGTCAGCCCTTTGTTACAATGTAATTATACATCAGCGGAGCAGCCTCCGTAAATTAAAAAAGACGAAAACATTGCTTTTGTGAACAAAATTACACATAACTGCCATTATTTTTACTTGAAAGGCGCTGTTTCGGCGCCCGGACCTACGTTCTTTTGATATTAGAAGACTTCCGGTCTGTATTTTTCCCTGCAAAATGGTAAAATAAAAAAGCAGGGCAACCCGCTTTGTAAAAGCAGACTGTGCCGGTAAACCGCCTGCCTGCTCTGTATCTCCCGGAGAATAACACGATGACCGTATCCGAACTAAAAGATCAGCTGGCGTCGCAGATAAGCAGCGCGGAGGCGGACGCCCTCAGAAGCGGCCGCAGTCTTTGCATAAACGACTTCAACCGCAAGGTGTGCGTAAGGCTTCTGGATAATGAATGCGCGGACGAGACCGCTGTCCCGGCGGAGAGGATAGAGCATCTTAAGAAGGAGCTTTCGGACTACCTTAAGCAGTACATGGCGGACAAGCCGGAAGGGCACAAGTGGATAATCCTGGCCTGCCTGTACCTTACCTACGTGGAGCGTCTTCCTATGCACCCGCAGTCCGAAGCAACTTGGATCGAAAAAGACGGAAAGTATTACTGTGCCGCCATGGTCCCGGAGAGCATCACCTGCAGCAGCTGCGTCTGCGAAAAGAGATGAGCATCCGTTGGTACTGCCGGTCTGTATTTTTTACAGAAAAACAGGAAGAATAATACCTATAAGCAGGAAGAATATTTCCTAAAATACAGGACAGCCGTCCAGAACAGGAAGAATTCTGCCTAAAAATAGGAAGTATGCTTCCTGAAAATAGGAAGAATAGTTCCTGTTATCTTCCGGACAGAGGCATAAACTAAACAGACAGCAAACAAATCGAAGGAGACGATCATGGATAAAGATTACGGAACTTGCGCAAAATGCCCTTTCAAGAACCCGGAACGCGTCTGCGACACCCCGGAGGGCAAGGCGCCGCCTTTCTGCAGCACTCACAAATACGCGGACATAATAGAAAAAGCCCGTCAGATCTACTTAAACGACCCGCAGATCCGCAAGCTTGCCCACGAATCCGCGCTTCAGGAGGCGTCGTGCTACGCCCGCGCGGACAACGACCCTCACCTTAACGTTCCTCTCAAATGCCGCATCCAGGAGACCGTTGAGTTCGCGAAGCGTATGGGCTACAAGCGCCTTGGGCTTGCATTCTGCATGGGTCTTTCGCCGGAAGGCGCCGCTCTGGCAAAGATACTGGAAGCCAACGGTTTTGAGGTGGTGTCCGCGGCCTGCAAGGTGGGCGGCCTGGAAAAGAGCCTTATAGACATAGGTCCGGACGACAGGGTATTCCCGTGGCGACCTCACGAAAGCATGTGCAATCCTGTGGCCCAGGCCATGATACTCAATCAGGAAAAGACGGAATTCAACCTTATGTTGGGGCTCTGCGTAGGGCACGACACCATGTTCCTTAAGTATTCCGAGGCCCCGGTAACGGTGGTGGCGGTAAAGGACCGTCTTCTGGCCAACAACCCGCTGGCGGCGCTTTACTCCGGGTACTACGCATTCCTTAAAAGCCCGCTTAAGGACTGATATTTCAACGTTCGGCATAGCAGCCGGCAGGCTAGCAACTAAAGTATAGTTGCGCCTTTTGCCGCAACATTACATAAGGACTGCCGCATACTGGCAGCATCGGAGTAAAAAATGGATCAGAAAGACAACGACGAACTTCTGGATAAGGCTCAGGCGCTTCTGGACAATGGCGATCAGGAGAGCTATTTCAAGATAAACCATCAGCTTGCAAGCTCCGGGGACGCCCGCGGCGTGTTCAACGTGGCGAACTGCTTCTTCCACGGCATATACGTTGCCAAGGATCTGCAGAAGGCCTACGCTCTGTTCCAGCTGCTGGCGGAAGCGGATATCCCGGACGCCATCTATTACCTTGGCCTTTACGCTCAGGAGGGCTATCTGGAAGATCCGGACTACGCCAGGGCCATGGAATATTACAAAAAAGCCTCGGATATGGGCGACGCCTGGAGCGCCGTGCAGCTGGGCATGATGTATTCGCTGGGTCAGGGCACGGATATCGACTACGAAAAAGGCTTCGAATACTATAAACTGGGCTACGAGCGCGGCGACGTCCTTGCCTGCGCCAATCTGGGCTGGTGCTGCGAGACCGGCCAGGGCACGGAGAAGGACCTTAAACAGGCGCTCCGCTATTACTGGGAAGGCGCCACTCGCGGAGAAGAGCACTGCGTGGAAGCCGTAAAGCGCCTCTCGGACCCCGAAGCCAGTGAAACGGCGCATTAGCATACAACCTTTGGTTTCACCCACGCCCCCGAGTGTTTCTTCACGGGGGATTTTTTATTAACTACAATACTATCAGAGCAGTGTCGGCCGCTTGCAGCAAACGCCGGCCGGCGCTCCTCCGGAATCATTCTTTATTACATTTCA
>JAFWVZ010000241.1 GCA_017523605.1 Bacillota bacterium
ACGGTGTCGGACATTTCCGGCATGCGGAATATGCGTATTCTGTTCTTGGTTATCATCCAGAACAGATCCTTTTCCGCAAGCTCGCGGCGCCCCATAAACATCTCGTCAGCGTGCCTAGAAGCAGCGTCCATGAACATGTCCAGGCACTGAGCCATTCCAAGTCTTCCGGTAAAGTCGCACTGACTGGCGGTTATTATGTAGTCATGAGCAGATACACAGTACATTTAAAGCGCCTCGAAAGCCTTTATGTTCTCTTTCATCCTTGCGTAGCGCTCCACGGCCCAGTCTTCCATGTCCTGACCGGAGAACGGTACTCTGGTCTTTGCCCAGAGGGTCCACAGATAGTCTACGTATATCTTGTTAGCAAGGAAATGCATTTTATCGGTAACGGTAGGCTTTCTTTCCAGATACTCTTCAAGGATAAGCTCATCTTCCTTCGGGCCGAATTCTGCCTCTATGGAGATATCCGAAACGTCCCACATTCCGTCGTTCATTCCGGCGTATTCCCAGTCGATCAGGTAGAGACGTCCGTCGCCTTCCACCCAGTTGGCGCACAACGGATCGTTGTGGCAGGGTACGAGCGGAGCGTTTACGGCCTTATCCATCTGAGCCTTTATCGCCATCACCTTAGCCTTCTGTTCCGGGTAATCTTCGAACATGGGGACCTTAAGGTCGTTTATGACTTTTTCGTAAGTAGCCGCCATGTCGAACACGTCGAACGGAACGCCGGTGTTGACGCCGCAGCGGTGGATGGTCTTGTAGATCTCCGCCATCGCGTGTATGCGCGCGGGATCCTTGAGCGAATCCGGTGTCATCGTTACGGCATCCTTAATGTATTCTGTCACCTTGGAACCGTCGTCTCCGAAATAGAGCATCTGAGCGTCCACGTCCAGCTTGCACGCAAGCTGCGTGCTGACCTTTTCGTCGCTGCGGATTATCATTTCCTCGGTGCCTTCGCCCGGGATCCTGACAACGTATTCCCTGCCGTCGTCAAGAACGGCATGGTAAGTGTGGTTGGTAAGGCCTCCGAGCCTTTCCAGCGACTTGTAAGAATCAGTTCCTACGACGTCCTTAAGAAGCTTCCTGATCTTTGCGATGTCTTCCTTGATGATCTCTCCCATTACTTATGTTCCTCCAGTTTATTGGTATCGTAATCGTATCTGTAACGTTTTCCGCAGGCATCGAAGTAGATGCCGGAAGCAGAGTTATCCAGTGTCTTATAGACGCTTACACCGGTTATTCCGGATTCGGCGCAGCCGAGCCTTGCCGCTATGTCCTTCATTATAACCGAACGCGTGTCATTTTTGTAGGTGTTATCGAACTCCCTGAGTTCGTCCAGCGTATCGAACTCAAAGATGTAGTCCGCGGGGTAGCGGCGCATCTTCATCTTAAGGACATCCAGATGCTCCATGTATATGGCCTCCCAGAGCTTGCCTGCAGTCTCCGGAACGTCGTAGATGTCTTCCAGTATGGACAGGAATGTACGGCTGAACTTTTCGTTCCAGAAGGTATGTCCAAGCATGTACCAGGCGTCGCTTCCGCCTATCTTAACGGAATCTATGTAACCATCCGCATCCTCAGTAAGGCACCACTCCTGCGTGGGACCGTCGGAATATACGGCTGCGTAGTAGGAATCGTCCACAACGGTCTCGAAGGGATCCTGCGCAAAGTAGTTATCCGACGAGCAGATGTAGCTGTTGTTGAGAAAATTCTTTACTGCGTTGATCGTGGAGTTGTTGTTGCGGGTAAGGTACTCCTTGTTCTCCACGAGTTTAACGCCGAACTTCTGCTTAAGATACTCCAGCTGCTCCTTCTTGTAGCCGGTAACGATGATCACGTCTTTAATGCCTGCGTCCAAGATCTGGCGTATCTGCCTTTCTATAAGCACCTCGCCTTTTACCTCCGTAAGAGCCTTGGGCTTTTCGTAGGATAGCGGAGCGAACCTGCTAGACGTTCCCGCAGCCATTATTATGGCGTTGTCTACCTTGTAACTCATTACTGTCCTTTCTGCTCCGGGACGCTGTAATCCTTGAGCACCGTCTTATAGTCTATGAAGAGCCAGTCGTTCCTGTTCCAGATGTCGTCGGTGACCGCTGCCCACTCGGAAGCGTTGAAGACGTTGCCGTTGTTGCTGTCTACGGTCCAGTCCCTGGAAAGAATAACGAACTGGTCGTGAGCGGTCTTCTCGTCCATGTTTATGGGCTTTCCCGTAAACGGGTTTACGGGATCTTTTATGATGCCGTCTGCCGCAAGCGCAGGCACGTCCGCGTTGGTCATGAACTCATCCGACACGGTGAATCCGCTGGCGTTAAAGTCCTTTACCATAAGGAGCGGGAAATAGTTCTCGATGTCTACGTACTTGCCGTTCCTGGTATGCATAAGTTCCTGCATCTGATATAAATAATACCCGTGGTCCGCAACGATTATTATCCTGGTGTTGTCGTACACGCCGTTCTTCCGCAGGTAGTCGAACCATTCTCCAAGACGCATCATTACCGCTATGTTGGTCTGGTAATGTATCATCTGTTCATCGCTGTACACCCTGAGAGTACGGCCGTCAAGAGTAAAGCGGCCTACGTGCGCCTTGTCGTATTCCGTGTTGTCTATCTCCGCCGAGATAGAATACTCCGGTTCCTTAAGCATCATGGGTTCGTGAGGAGTATCGTTGTAGAGGAAGAGGAAGTTTCCGCCGTTTCCGTCTCTAACGTTAGTCATCTGCTCAAGGTCGCAGAGCACCTGATAAGACTCCGTGAACGCTTCGCTTATTCCGCTGGAAACGGACAGGCCCTTGCGGGTCTGCGCCACAGCGGTGTGGTCTCCTGCAGCAAGATAGCTGCCGTCGTCGTACATTCCCAGCTGCACCACCAGCGGCATGGTCTTCATTAGCGAGAAGCAGAAGAAGTTCCTCTTGTTCCGCTCCACTGCAAGCTGTTTATTTTCAAGGCTTCCGTGCTTCCCTTTGGTTATGAAGGTATTGATCTCCGGCCACTCGTCGTATATGGACATGTCCGGGATCCATTTGTAATTCGCGTATGGTGCGTCGCAGACGGTAACGTTGAAACCGTTGTTTCTGAACAGCACAGGCATCACCTTAAGCGATTCGTTGTGCTTATCCTTAAGGGATTCCTTGTCTCTTTTATTCATCTCCACCGGGGTATACTCGTATCCTCCCATAAGCGCCGGAGCGCCCATGTTGGTATGTCCGCCGAAGGAGATAACGTTGGAGTAATAGGTAAAGCCGTCGAATGCTTCTGCAAGCTCCGGCTTTTCATTCATTATGTACGGAACGTACTCGCCCATGGCGCGGTCCAGAAGCAGGACCACGACGTTCTTCCCTTCCTTGCTGAGGGAGAAGTGAGCTTCGGCTGTGTTTCCGCCCGTGCGGGCTTCCTTGATCGAGTTCGCGGACTTTACGATGTTTATCCCGGACATTACCAGGATCGCGGCAGAAGCTATGGCAAGCACCGTTTTTGGAGCGCTTTTGAACTTCTTTCCTATCAGATAGAGGGCGAATGCAACTGCGGCCGCTGCCAGAACGTTAAGGATGCCTTCCGGAAGCGAGTACCAGAGTCCGTTCTGATACTTGAGCGCGGAGGATACCACACCCATCTTTGTGCCGAAGAACATGTAATCCACTACCGCGATGCCGCAGAAGCACCACAGCACGCGTTCGAACAGCACCTTGCCCCTGTCCTGCGCCAGCCAGTAGAACACACCGAACCAGAAAAGGAACGTTCCGGCAGCCAGACAGAACGCGCTTACTATGTACCACAGAGGGCTGAAATCCAGCGCCGTAATGTAATACTCCTGAGGAGATGCCCCTACGTAAGCGGAGGGGATAAGCAGACCGGTAAGCAGCGTAAGGAACAGCGCCGCGGAAATGAACAGTTTTTTGTCCGGAGCCGCAGCGATGCGTTTTCCGGAAGTTTTCTTCTCTTTCTTTTCCCTGCGCACAAGCCTGAACACTATGTTCTTGCACAGCGAGAACACGTTGTTGAGGGTCCAGTAGAACACCAGCCCTGCGGGAGAATCGTACAGGAAAACGAGGAATACCAGCGCTATTCCGTAGGTCTGGATCTTGGTCCTGAGCGGGAAACCCTTAAGATACAGCGCCGCAGATGCGAAGTTTATGAGCGTCATAAGTATAGGCAGAACGTTTACGGACATTCCGCCTATGGATATCATTGCGTCCGGAACGCCGAGGTCCTTTATGGGCCCGAAACTTACGCCCCTTAAGAGCTCCAGATGAGACAGGAACTGGTAGGCAGCCATGAAGAACGGCACTTCCAGAAGCAGGGACACCGATCCGTGCAGAGCGTTCGCCGGCGAATAGTGGTTCTGCCTGTAGTAGGTCTGGAGGACCATCATCCTTTCGCTGCCGAAGAAGGTCTTCTTTATATGGCTGATGCCGTCCTTAAGCCTGGCTTCGGCGTCCCTGGCCTTTATCTGCATGGCGTCCGCCCTTTTGTACAGCGGAAGCACCAGAAAGTTCATGGCAAGGCTCAGGAATATTATGGATACTCCCGGGTTATGGACAAGCAGATAGGTTATCTGGAATAAGGTCTCGAATACGAGCTTGAGCGGCCCTATGAAGAAGGCGCTGAGCATGGAACCGAAAGTCATTGCTGCTCCTCCTTCTTAAGTTTCTCCAGTTTGTTTACAAGATAGTCCGCGGCACGCACCGCGCCCTCTCCTTTATATTCCCAGGTCTCGGACCTTACCTCTGCGCGACCCTGAGCAAAGCGCGGATCCGTAAGGCAGTCGTCTATCAGAGACTTGAGATCCTGCATGTTCTCTTCCGAAAGACGCACACCAAGACGCGGCAGCGCGGATGCTGTCCAGAGCGGCTTTTTCAGCCACCACGCGTCGTACGGCGAAAGGTCTATGTCCGGATCCGTGTAGATGACGGGCTTGTCGTATATAAGCGAGAACTCGAAAACAACGCCGGAGAAATCAGATACCAGAATGTCCGAACGACGGAGCACCTCGAAGTTATCCGTATCGCGGTTCCATTCCAGCTGATCGGACTCCGGGTACTTGCTCATGAGCTCGCCCATAAGTTCCTTTTCCGACTGGAAGGACTGCGGGTGCGGACGGACTATCACATGATATCCGGTCTTAAGCAGAACATCTATTATGCTGCCTCCGTAGACCCCGAACAGCGCGCTCTTTCCCCAGGACGGAGCAAGGAGCACAGTGCGCTCGTGCGCAGGAGCAGGGCCGACCTTAGACAGCCTTTCCGCCATTGTATCCATGTAAGGTATGCCTACGATGTTAATATCCTTTGCAGGCAGAGACCTGAGAGCCTCGAGCTCGCGTATCCCCTCTTCCTGGTACTTTCCCGAGAGCAGCACAGCATCATAGTAGTCCAGACCGAACATGCGGTAGAGCACTATCTCGCTTGCCGCGTGAGGAATGTGGACGTACCAGACAGCCTTAGGCGCGCGCTTCCACTGGTAGACTTCAAGCCCGGGAGTGGTAGAAAGAACTATGCGGGCATTAAGGTTGTTGAGCCTTCCGTACATCTTGTTTACGGGACCGATGTATTCCGCCCTTACGTTTTCCGGACGGGAAGCAAGCGCAGGGTCGTCCTCCGATGCGGTAAGATACAGAGCTCTGTATCCCCTCTTTCCGAGTTCTTTCAACACCGGCTCGAAGACGGTCCAGTATCTTTTATTGTCCGAGAAAACGACTATGTCCTCGCGGTCCTCGTCCGTCTTTCCCCTGGCGCCCAGCTTCACCTTGGCTTTCATGGCAAACACGCGTACGGAATACACAGCTGCGCTGATAACGCCTATGAGTACCGTAAAGAGCATGCTGCCCGTGCCGGGATCTATGTAGAGGATGAATGCCTTGGATAATGTTCCCCCGCAGCAATAAGCCGCGATGTTAAGAGCCGTATGAATAATTACCGGTATCCACACTCTTCCGGTCTTTTCGTACAGAAATGCAAGGACCGCACCGGTTGCGAAGGCGTATGCCATCTGAAACGCTGTCAGAGCCGCCCCCAACGAAGCAATGTTAATA
>JAFWVZ010000242.1 GCA_017523605.1 Bacillota bacterium
GATCTCCTGATCCGTGCTGCATCCGCCTGTTATTATATTATTGTACCGCATATCCGCGCCTTTCTCAACGGCTCAGTGCAGCATCCCGCGCCGGACGGTACATTAACCAGCCGAAAGGACAGCGCATTATATAATTATTCTACGGTGCAAGTTACCGTGCTTAAGGACACGCTCCCGCTTGGTTGGGGACCCCCCAGCGGTACTAAGCTCCGGCTGCGCCTTACGGCTTGCCGATCGCAAAGGACCGGGACCCCAAACAGTCCTTGCCGCACGGTGCCTTGCACCGACATAAAATAATGATTTAGACAGCCGTCCCCTATGGTATAATGTACCCGGAGGAACGATATGCTTACAGGAAAACAAAGAGCATTTCTTAAGGGACTGGCCATGGATCTTCAGCCGGCTGTCTACATAGGCAAGGCCGGGATAACGGACACAGTCATTAAAGAGATCGACGACTACCTTACCGCTCACGAGCTGGTAAAGGTCAAGGTCCAGGAAGGTGCCGAAGTGCAGCCTAAGGAAGCCGCAAACGTAACAGCCGTAAAGCTGAACGCTGAATACGTGCAGTCCATGGGCCGCAGGTTCGTGCTGTACAGAGCAAGTAAAGAACGCAGGATAACCCTTCCGCGCTGAACGCAAAGGAGAATGAAATGCCGGATGATAAGACTAAAACTGTCCCAACCAAAGAACAAATGCTGGAGATAGGCTTCGAGCATGCAACGCTGTTCGACCCCGCGCAGCTGGATTTCCGCCAGGACGTCCGCGACATGTGCGCCGCCGACAAGTGCAATTACTACAACAAATGCTGGGTATGCCCTCCCGCCTGCGGAGACATAAACAAGTCCGTGGAGAAGGCAAAAAAGTACAAGAAGGCCGTGATGATCCAGACCACCCGCCAGCTGGAGGACAGCTTCGACATAGAGAACATGCTGGACGCTGCGGAAAGCCACAAGAAGCGCTTCGCACAAGCGGTGGAGCTAATGCGAGCCTACGACCCGGAATGCCTTCCCATGGGAGCCGGCGGATGCAGTCTCTGCAGAAAGTGCGCTTATCCGGACGAGCCCTGCAGGTTCCCGGACAAGGCTTTCACATCCATGGAGGCCTACGGCCTTTATGTTGCCGCGGAGTGCAAGAAGGCGGGTCTGGAGTACAACTACGGTCCCAACACCCTTACCTACAGTTCCTGCATACTGTACAACGACTGATACCGGTCACAGATAAGGACGGGCCGCTATATCCGCTCCGGCAGGAACCGGATGAGGCGCCCTTCCGGGACCGAAAAATAAGATCATAAGGAGGATCAACTGTCATGGCAGACTGTGATCACAACTGCTCGGGCTGCGGCGTAGAAGGCTGCGGCGAGCGCAAAGAGCCCGATTTCAGGGCTTATCTTAACGAACACTCAAGCGTTAAAAAAGTTTTCGGAGTAGTCTCCGGAAAAGGCGGCGTGGGCAAGAGCATGATAACCGGTCTTTTGGCCTGCGCTTCCGCAAAGGCAGGGCTTAAGACAGCCGTAATGGACGCAGACATTACAGGGCCGTCCATCCCCACTGCGTTCGGCCTTAAGCAGCAGCTTACAGGCAGCCAGCTGGGCCTTGTACCCGCAAAGACCGGTCTGGGCATAGACGTAGTGTCGCTCAATCTTCTTCTGGAGGACCAGTCGGATCCGGTGGTCTGGCGCGGACCCATGCTGGGCGGCGTCGTAAAACAGTTCTGGTCCGAGGTGCTCTGGGAAGATGAGGACGTAATGTTCATAGACATGCCCCCGGGGACCGGCGACGTAGCGCTTACCATATTCCAGAGCCTGCCTCTGGAAGGCATTGTGGTAGTCACCAGCCCGCAGGAGCTCGTAGGCATGATCGTGGAGAAGGCCGTCCGCATGGCTAACCTCATGAACATCCCGGTGATAGGCCTTGTGGAGAACATGAGCTACATAAAGTGCCCGGACTGCGGAAAGATAATACGCCCCTTCGGCGAGAGCCACATTAAAAAGCTTGCCGTGCAGTACGGCATACCGCACGTTGCGGAGATGGCGATCGATCCGGACCTTGCGAAAGCCGTGGACGAAGGCCGCATAGAAGAACTTGCGGAGAACCCGCTGGAGAAGTTCGCAAAAGAGATACTGTAGATCTGCGCATCCGTTCGCGACAGGGATACTGCAAAACCACCCATCCGCTCGCGACAGGGATACTGCAAAACCACCCATCCGCTCGCGACAGGGATACTGCAGATAATGAAAAACGCACTTTAAAGCCCCGCCTGTATCAGAGCGGGGCTTATTTCTTATCCTCAGTCTTAGGCATCACCTTACGAAATTGGTCATCACGCGGGGCTCGCGGTAAGGCATGCCGTATTTCTCCTTGCCCAGAGCTATGGACTTCATGAGGAAGCTCATGTTCTCCGCCAGGACTCGCACCGTACGCAGCCCTTCGGGGTCACCTTCCGCGTCGCCGGGCTCCCAGCCGTGCACCATGTTCCAGTATTCGGACGAAGCCACCGGCATCCCGCTTATGGTAAAGTATTTGTTTATCTCGTCGAAAGTTGCGGACGCGCCGCCCCTTCTGGCTGTTACGACAGCGGCTCCGACCTTCATCCTAAGATCCGCGTTCCTGCTGCAGAAGAGCCTGTCCATAAGGGATATCAGGGTGCCGTTAGCGGAAGCGTAATATACAGGAACGCCCACGACCAGTCCGTCGCTCTCCCTTAGCTTTGCCGCCACGTCGTTTACGGCGTCGTCTATTACGCACTTTCCGATCTTCTTGCATGCCCAGCAAGCTCTGCAGCCGGTTATCTGCTGGGTGCCTAATGTAAAGATGTCCGTCTCTATTCCGTTCTTTTCGAAGACCTTGCGCATCTCCTCCAGCGCGATCGCAGTGTTGCCGCCCTCGCGCGGGCTTCCGTTTATCATAAGTACTTTCATAGTCTACTCCTTTCAGGTATATATTAACATTTTCCCGCTGCATATGATATTATATTTAGGTCGAAAAGGAGACGTAATGATAACTGTCCACGGAATAAAACTTAAGCTGGGAACAAGTACGGACAAGCTGCTTCGCAAGACGGAGCGGCTGCTTGGTCTGGAAGCCGGCGCGGTAGATTCCGTAAGGATAGTAAAGGAATCCCTGGACGCCCGCGAAAAACCGGTGCTTTACAGAGTATTCAGCCTGGAGCTTGTAAGCCAAAAATCGGACGAATCGCTTATCGAAGCGTGCAATAGGGCAAATATACGCTGCACCGCGGAAAACCCCGTCAGATTCGAAATAAAGCCGTTACAGAGGCATTCGGAAGGCCGTCCCGCAGTGGTAGGATTCGGCCCCTGCGGCATGTTCGCGGCTCTTGCTCTGGCGGAGTATGGTCTGCGCCCGATAGTGCTGGAACGCGGAGGCTGCATGGAGGAACGCATCGCGGCCGTGGAGCGCTTCTGGAACGGAGGCCCGCTGGATCCGGAATGCAACGTGCAGTTCGGCGAAGGCGGAGCCGGAACGTTCTCCGACGGCAAGCTTACCACCGGAACAAAGTCGCCCTACTCTCACTGGATACTGGAGCAGTTCGTGGACGCCGGCGCGTCGCCACAGATCCTTTACAAGCAGAAGCCGCACATAGGCACGGACGTTCTTCGCAGTGTTGTAGTTAACATACGAAAAAAGATAGAAGCCATGGGCGGTGAGGTCCGCTTCGGCTGCAGGCTTACGGAACTGATAACAGAGGACGGCGCGGTCCGCGGCATTAGATACATTCAGAACGGCTCGGAAAAGACGCTTGGCACGGACACCGTTGTCCTGGCCCTGGGCCACTCCGCGCGCGACACCATGCGCGTACTTTACGCGGAAGGCCTTAAGATGGAGCAGAAACCCTTCTCCATGGGCGTTCGCATAGAGCACCCGCAGAGCCTTATAGACCTTGCGCAGTACGGCGCCCTCCACGAGGACCTTGGCATAGGCCCTGCCGACTACAAACTTAACGTAAAGACTGCTTCCGGACGCGGCGTGTACACCTTCTGCATGTGTCCCGGCGGCTATGTTATAGACGCGTCTTCCGTCCCCGGAATGACTGCGGTAAACGGAATGAGCAATTCCGACCGAGGCTCCGGTACGGCCAATTCCGCCCTGCTTGCGGACGTGCTGCCGGAAGATTACGCTGCGGAAGAACCGTTCAGCTCAGCCCATCCGGAAGAACGCGGCGACCACCCTCTGGCCGGCGTTGCCTTCCAGGAAAAATACGAACGCCTGGCGTTCGAGGTCGGCGGAGGAAAGCCGCCTA
>JAFWVZ010000243.1 GCA_017523605.1 Bacillota bacterium
CAACGCCAAGAACGGCAAGGTCACCTGGGCGGAGGGCAACACCATGACGGAGGAGGAGCGCAAGGCTTATCTGGACAAATACAAGACCCTTGCGACGAACCGCTACTCCACCAGCCTTAAGATGGAGAACACGGACTTCTACAGGTTCGTCTGGGATAATACGGAGTTTTAACGAGAAGGAGCGGAAATGAAAAAGGTATACGGGATCGTGATATTCTGCTTCGTAGTAGCCACCGCAATAATAGCAAGCCGCATGGCGGGCGGATCGGCCTCCGGCAGCGCGCAGAACGTAAATAACGTAAACACCCCGGCAGTTACTCCTGCCCAGGAGAAGGCCGCGGCGGCAATGACCACCGAGCAGCTGTTCGAGAGCATAATGTCCTCGCCCTCGTATTCCTCCAACACCAAGGACTACCTGGATGCCCACGAGGCGGAGCACAGGCAGCTTCTGGCAAACAAAGAGAGGACCCTTAAATACATATTCAGCCAGTTCATCAAGGGCTCCGAAGGCTCCGAGCCGGAGAACGGCCTTAAGGGCGTTATAATGTGCATAGTCCTTAACGAGCTGGCCCCGGAATCCACACTGGATCTTGCGGCAACTCCGCAGGAATATTTTGACGCGTGGAAGGACATGGCGCTTAAACTGAAGGAAGGCCACGACGACAGCTGGATGCAGGCCAACTACCCCGCGGCGCAGATGCTTCTGCAGACGCTGGCGGAAAAGTAGGTGGCGCGAACGTCCGGTCATTTACCGATCTTCAGTTCGCCGTCCTTTAGCTGAAGCGGGCCTTCTTTAAGAGTCCTGTCCCTGTCCGACATGGTACCGCGCTGGATCACCAGCAGTTTGCCGTCCTTTTCGGCCAGTTCGTAGTCCGTGTTTCCGCGGTCAGCAAGCTCGTATTCCTTGCCGTCTGTAAAGTCCAGTACGTTTACCCGGGAATCTATCATTCCGGAGCCGAAGAAGCGGGTGGTGCAAAGCTCCGGGGACCCGTCGCCGTTTATGTCACAGAAATAAGCGTTTTCTACTGCTCCGGACCACGAAAAGAGCATTTCTTCCTTTCCGTCCTTTATCATGAACAGGCGCGGACCGAACTTTTCCGTGTTCCTGATGGTAAAGGTGACGCCGGGAAGTCCTTCCACGCTCAGTTCCTTGTCGAACGCCTCATGGAATTCCGCTTGCGACGGGTATCCGTCCTCGTCCACGGCAGTCTTGAACCATCTGGTTACCTTGCCCTGCTTTACGCCGCAAGCGGCAAGGCAGACTGTAAGAGACACGCACAGCAGCGCGGCCAGGGAACGCAGGATCCGTTTATTCTTAAGACTTTTATTCATCCGCAGCCTCCTTCGCGCTCCGCTTTATCCAGTTCTGCATTGCTTCTTTAGGCTTCGCGAAGAGCTTGTTCCACAGCGTTACAATGTTGCCCACAAGGAACGCCGCTATTACGGTACCCTCGCGCACGCCGCTCAGTTTCTTAAGGAATATAAGGCAGAGGATGGCGGCTATCACCGTCATCGTAATGTCGGAAGTCATGCGGACCGGGCCGTAGGGCTTGTTCAGTTTCTCCGCAACGGCCTTGGGGAACGCGTTGCCGGGCAGCATCACCACGTCGCCGATAAGCTCGAAATACACGCCGAAAGCCAGTATGCCGCAGCCTATCACCAGCAGCACCAGCTTCATTACGTAATTTCCGGGGATCATGTTGCGCAGCAGATAGTTGGAAAAGTCCGTGCAGTAGCC
>JAFWVZ010000244.1 GCA_017523605.1 Bacillota bacterium
GCGACAAGGTAGAAGTCGTGATCGAGAGCAAGGACGCCTCCGAAGGTCAGGTGCTCCGTTATCAGGTAATGGAGATCATTAAGGATTGATCCGGAACAAACGATCCCCGGAAACTTCAGCAATATAGCAACTAATTTTTAGTTGCCAAGTTTATAGTATTTTGTAATTAAACGATCATGGAAAACAACAACGAACAGGTCAGGGCAGCGCAGAGCGCCCAGGACATTTCAGAACAGACACAGATAAGGATGCAGAAGCTGGCGGACCTTCAGGCCGCAGGAAACGATCCCTATCTTATAACCAAGTTCCCCCAGGACGCGTTCTCCGCAGATCTTAAGGAAGAATTCGCGGATCTGCCCGCTGAGACGGACGCCGGAAAGAAAGTAAAGCTGGCAGGCCGCCTCATGAGCAAGCGCGTAATGGGCAAGGCTTCGTTTGCGCACCTTAGGGACAACAAGGGCGACATTCAGCTGTACGTGCGCCGCGACGAGCTGGGCGACGAGCCTTACGCAGCGTTCAAGAAGCTGGACATAGGCGACATCATAGGCGTATCCGGCGAAGTGTTCCGCACCAAGACCGGCGAGCTGTCCGTCCGCGCGGAGGAGATAACTCTTCTGTCCAAGTGCCTGCACCCGCTGCCGGAGAAGTTCCACGGTCTTACGGACATAGAGCTCCGCTACCGCCAGCGCTATGTGGACCTTATGGTAAACCCGGAAGTTAAGGAGACCTTCGTAAAGCGCAGCGCCATACTTCGCGGCATCCGCGACTACATGGACGCCCAGGGCTACCTGGAAGTGGAGACCCCCATACTTACTCCGTTCGAGATCGGAGCGGCGGCAAGGCCCTTCACCACCCACCACAATACTTTGGACATGGACATGGTCCTGCGCATCGAGACGGAACTCTACCTTAAGAGACTTATCGTGGGCGGCATGGACCGAGTCTACGAGATAGGCCGCATATTCCGCAACGAGGGCATGGATCCCCGCCATAATCCGGAGTTTACGTCCATTGAAATGTACCAAGCGTACACTAACTTGGACGGAATGATGGATCTTACGGAAGGACTCATCAAATATCTGGCCGACAAGGTCTGCGGCACCCGCAAGATAACCTATCAGGGAATAGAGATAGATCTGGACAACTGGAGCCGCATGTCCATGAAGGAAGCCGTTAAGAAGTACAGCGGCGTGGACTTCGATCTGGTAAAGACGGACGAGGAAGCCATAGAGCTTGCAAAGCAGCACCATGTGGAGCTGCCGGAAGTTAAGACCATAGGCAACATTCTGCCGGAGTTCTTTGACGCGTTCGTGGAGGACAAGCTGGTGCAGCCGACCTTCATCTACGACTACCCGGTGGAGATATCCCCGCTGGCAAAGCGCAAGCCGGACGATCCCGCGTTTACGGAGCGCTTCGAGTTCTTCATCAACTGCATGGAGTTCGGCAACGCGTTCTCCGAGCTGAACGACCCCATAGACCAGCGCGCGCGTTTCGAGCGTCAGGTGGCAGAGCGCAAAGCCCTGGAACCGGACTGCAAGGCGCAGGTGGACTACGACTTCATTAACGCCCTGGAGTACGGAATGCCCCCCACGGGAGGCCTTGGCATAGGCGTAGACCGTCTGGTCATGCTCCTTACGGACAGCGCCAGCATACGCGACGTGCTGCTCTTCCCAACCATGCGCCCGGAGGAATAGAAGCGCTTCCAAATGACGCCGGAAGAATAAATGGCAAAGAAAGACGACAAGACAAACGTAATGCGCATCCTTGCGCAGGCAAAGATAGAATACGCGGCCCACAGCTACGGCGACGGAAAGACCGCGCTCAGCGGAGCGGAAGTCGCTGCGGAGCTGGGACAGGACCCGGCATGTGTCTTCAAGACGCTGGTGACGGTGGGCAGGAGCGGCGGGCACTACGTGTTCATGATCCCGGTGCTGGCGGAGCTGGATCTTAAGAAAGCCGCGTCCGCTGCCGGCGAAAAGAGCGTGGAGATGATAAAGCAGAAGGACCTTCTGCCGCTTACGGGATACGTCCACGGAGGATGCTCGCCCATAGGCATGAAGAAGCCGTTCCCCACGTTCATCGACGAGTCGTGCATCCTCTATGACTACATCTACGTCAGTGCGGGTGTACGCGGGCTTCAGTTCAAGATTAACCCCGATACGCTTGTTGAGTTTGTGGGCGCCGAAACCGTTGACCTGATAGCAGAGAAGACCGAATGAATACGATAGGCAAAATATTGACGCTCACCACCTTTGGTGAGTCGCATGGCCCCGCAATAGGCGGCGTGCTGGATGGTATGCCTGCAGGTGTAGCTATCGACCTGGATGAGTTGCAGCGTTTTGTGAACCGCCGCCGCACGGGAAAGACCGTCGGCAGCAGTGCACGCGACGAGCAGGATAGGGTAGAGGTGCTCTCGGGCATCTGGCAAAGCAAGACGCTGGGCAC
>JAFWVZ010000245.1 GCA_017523605.1 Bacillota bacterium
ATGTCGTCCATGCGGCTTCCGGTCTCGACGAGGGCTGTTGCGAGTATGGTTATGCTTCCACCTTCGCGGGTGTTTCTGGCCGCGCCGAAGAACTTCTTGGGCTTATACAGCGCCGCAGGATCCAGACCGCCGGACAGCGTCCTGCCCGAGGGCGGCTCCACAAGGTTGTAAGCTCTGGCAAGCCTTGTAATGGAATCCATAAGTATAACTACGTCCTTGCCGTGCTCGCAGAGCCTCTCCGCGCGCTCCAGCACCATCTCGGCAACCTTCACGTGGTGCGAAGGCTGCTCGTCGAAGGTGGAATATATCACGTCGCCCTTTATGGACTCCTTCATGTCCGTAACTTCTTCCGGACGCTCGTCTATAAGGAGAACTATAAGCTTTACGTTAAGGTCCTGAGCCTCTATGGCCTTGGCGATCTGCTTAAGAAGCGTTGTCTTTCCTGCCTTGGGCGGCGCCACTATAAGGCCGCGCTGGCCTTTGCCTATGGGCGCCACAAGATCCGTAAGCCTCATGGACAGTGTGCTGCTGCCCTTTTCCAGACAGATCCTCTCATTGGGGTATATAGGAGTAAGATCCGAGAAATCCCTTCTGCGCTTTGCAACACCGGGCTCATCCTCGTTGACGGTCCTTACGTACAGCAGCGCCCCGAAGCGCTCGTCCGGGTTGGGCTTTCTTGCCACGCCGCAGATCTCGTCGCCGGTCTTAAGGTTGAAGCGCCTTATCTGCGTAGGCGAAACATACACGTCCCTGGAAGACGTAAGGAAATTGTCGAAGCGCAGGAATCCGAAGCCGCCTTCCGCTATGTCCAGTATGCCTGTGACCTCGTAGCGGTTGTCGTCCTTCTGCTTCTGTTCTTCCGCAGCGCCGTCGGCCTTTTCTTCCGTTTTTTCTTCGGGCTTTGCGTCCTGAGCCTCCGGCTTTTCGGCCTGTTCCTCTGCTGCTTCCGCAGGAGCCTCCGGCTTTATTTCCGCTGCAGTTTCCGCAATTATCTGCTTTGCGTTCTCCGCAGCTTCAGCCGCAGCCTCTGCCTCCTTTACAGCCTTCGGTTTCCTGCCTCTTTTCTTAGCAGGTTTTGCCTCCGGTGCAGCCTCTGCCTTTGCCTCTTCGGCCCCTGCCTTTACCTCTTCGGCCGGCGCCTTTACCTCTTCGGCCGGCGCCTGGGTATCCGGCTTTTCCGCAGGTCCTTCCTGTACTGCCCCGCTCGCTACGGCCTCTTCGTGCATGCGTGTGAATATCGCGATCAGCTCGGATTTCTTAAGCTTTGCGGCGCCCTCAATTTTAAGCGCCGCGGCGATCTCCCTGAGCTCCGCGACCTTCTTGCCTTTAAGAATGTCCAGTTCCATTAATTGATCTCCAGTAGATTGGATCCGTCAGATATAAACTTTATAGAGATGCCCTTCTGCAGGTTTGTGGTGCAGTAGGTGTTAGAATCATAGATAAAGCATGCAACGGTAGAGCCTATCCTTACATCGACCAGCTTATACGAGCCTGCGTCCCGGACGGCCTCTACGGTCCCGTTCATTACTACAGGCCTGGTCTGTACTATTACTGCTCCGCTGCCTATTACGGTGGATACCATGGCAGTCTTGCCCTTAAGGGCCTTTACAGCCTGAATGTTGGACTCGGCGCCGTTAAGTATCATCTTTGCGGAGGGATCCAGATAGACTGCCTTTTGGACTCCGCCCACATTCATGTAGAAGGTAACGCTGCTGCCGGGATCCCCGACCACGCCGTAGACATCCACTTTTGCGGAAGCCTCCGAACCGTCCTCGCTGTATTTGAGAGCTCTTGTAAGTATTACCGCAACTTCGGCGCGGTTTACTCCGTCCTTGGGGTGGAACTCGTTAATGTCGTCGCCTATCATAAGACCCGTGCGTCTGCACGCATCAACATATTTCATAAGGGAGGCGTCCACCTGACCGGCGTCGTTATAGCCCAGTACGCTTACCAGCGAAGTCTTTATGCCTTCAGCATTCACTATCCACTGAGCAAGCTTTTCCCTGGAGAGCGGGTACTTGCCGGCAGGTCTGTCCGAGCTGCGCTCGGCAAAATCCGCCTCTGTCCAGAAACCGGAAGCAAATCCGTCCAGCAGATAGAGCTTTGCCCAGTCGCTTATCTGGCAGCGGGCAAGGATGGCCTCTTCGTCTGCGGAGAGCGGTCTGTCCGCGGGGATCATGTTGGGCGTACCGTAATTGAGTATCCTGTAGATTATCGTTGCGACCTCTTCTTTGGTCGTAAAGTCTTTCGGGCGGAAGTAACCGTCTCCGTCGCCTATCATCAGCCCTACTTTTTCCGCATTGGAAACATAAGGATAAGCCCAGTTATCCTGCGGAACGTCTGTAAACGAACAAAGCGTGACGAACGCCAATAAGACTGCTAATACTATTGCGGTTTTTTTCATAAACAGAGACTTGATCGCTGCACGGAAACAGCAAAGATTTCCTCTTGATACCCCATTTACCCCGGGCATTGCCCACAGGTACAGATAAGTATAGCATGTTTACATAACAGAATACAACACGCAACGCAACAATTTTTACCCGAAAACGATACAAATCTCAGTGTTCGGGTCTAGTGATTTGATGTTTTTTTGTGATTAATATATAATATTTATTTACGAGCATATGACTGATCAGTTCTTCGAAGAAAAGAACACCGGCATCGCGGGAGCGGCTGACAAAGCAAACGCCGTTACCGCGGAGCAGACTGAACGGAGCGGGACCGCCCCGTTGTTCGTGATGCAGGCAAAGATGTCGGACGCGTATTCGGATGACAGCCTCAGTCATCTTCTGAGCAAATATTCCGAAGACGACCTTAAGCGCCAGTCGGACCGTCTTTCCGTGCTTTACGACGAGCCGGAAGAGCCGGATTACACCCCGATAGATTTCGGTGACGAAGAAGAGAAAGAGCACGTCTCGGATGCACCCGCCGGAGAAACATCATCGGCGGAGCCCGAGACGCCGGAAGCACAGGCCGCAGAACCTGAGGAAGAACCGGCCGGGAAACCGGAAGCACAGGCCGGGGAACCTGAAAAAGAACCGGAAGCACAGGCCGGGAAACCGGAAAAAGAACCGGAAGCGCCGGCCGGGGATGCGCCGGAAGAAGAGACTCCGATCGAGGAACCAAAAATCGAGGAGACCCCGGTCAAAGAAACAGAGGTCCCTGAAACCGAGACCGGGGAACCGGCGGTCACAGAGATTCCGGCCGCTGAGGCAGCAGCCGAGGAACCGGACTTCATTCTTTCCGAAGGCGAACCGCAGCGCTGGTACCGTATGATCCCGGTGATCCTGGCTGCGGCAGTCGTGCCTCTGATCGTACAGCTAAAGATATATACTCGTCCGCTGGGAAGCTTCTTCTGGACAGACCTCACGGACAACAGTCCCATATACGACTACTACAGCTGGTATAAGATGATCGCTGTGCTGGGCATAGCCGCGCTGTGCATCATAGTATTTGCGATAGACGTCATCCGCAAAAAACAGCGGCTGAAAAAGTCGTTCGTCTACATACCCGCTGCGGTCTTTGTTATAACGGTGTTTGCGTCGTTTGCAGCAAACGGCTTCAGGGAGTTTACGCTCTTCGGATGGCCGGGCCGCATGGAAGGAACACTGACGCTTTTCGCGTACATGATCATCCTTTGCTACACGGTCGTAACGATAGATACTGCAAGGAGCGCGCGTGCAGCCTGCGGAGCGTTCTGCATATCGCTTGCGGTGTTTACGGTGATCGGAATGCTGCAGTTTGCCAGCTACGACCCGATATCGACTGAGACAGGACTTAGGATAGCCGGAACATTCGAGGGCGTGTCGGAGGCAATGCCCGGACTCATTCCGGAACAGACGGCAGTATACCAGACCTTCGGGGATCCGTCCTCGTCCGCCATGTTCCTGTGTCTGGGGATCCCTGTTGCCGCTATGCTGTACACGCAGTCGGACTTCCGCGGAAAATGGCTCAGGTGGTTCAAGGCGCCGCTGATACTTATACTCATCTGGCTCTGCTTCATAAACGCCGCAGGCCTTAAGTCCGCAGTAGTCCCGGTCGGCCTTGCCGCAGCGCTGATCGCGGGGCTTATCATATTCCACAGGAACCTCAAATACTGGACCAAACCGCTGCTCCTGATGCTTGCATCGCTGGCGCTGGTGCTTACGGTGACCTACCGCACATGGATGCCTGAACTGCAAAAGCTTCTTCCGTCCGTCTTCTCTGCATCGCAGAGCGAAGCTTCCGGAGAAGACGCCCGTCCCGGACTTGCAAGCGTCACAACGGGCGACGACAGCGTAACGTTCGTGCTCAAGGGCTCCAACATGGTGCTGATACTTAAGACGGAGGCTGCGGGCGGTTCCATAGTAAAGGTCACTCCTGCAGACGGCGTGGGCAGAACGCTGACGCTTTCCGAAAGCGACGAGCCCGGCATATATTTAATTAACGAAGAGCCCTACCATTCGGTCTTCAAATTGTGTATAATAAAACGTAATAATGCTTTAGCGCTGAGGGTAAGCATGCCCCAAAAGGACTGGGACTTCGTTTCCGAAGACGGAAAGATACGCTTCGTAAGCGATACAGGCCGCACGGTAAGCCTGTACGAGCCGGAGCGTTCCGGGCTTATAAGCGACCCGTACTTTGCGGACTGCACCGGCGCGGTATGGAACAGCGCGCTGCCCATGCTTAAAGGCACTGCCCTGATCGGACGCGGAGCGGACAGCTTCTGTCTGTATTACCCGCACATGGACCATGCCGCGGCGTACACAGCAGGTCTGGACACTGTGCCTTCCGCGGAAGGCCCGCGCAGCGCCCTGATAAACACGGCGTTCGGCACAGGCTGGATCTCCGCGGCGGCCCTGGCGGCGATATATCTTGTATATATCGTGCAAAGCGTTATAATATTCTGGCGTCGCAAGCTCAGCCATCCGCTGGGCTACACCGGAGCAGGGATATTCCTCGGGACCGTCGGATTCCTTGCCGCCGCACTTGTAAGCGACACATCGGTATGCACGATGCCTTCGTTCCTGACGCTGCTCGGAACAGGCATTGCGATAAACAGGATTCTTAGAGGAGGAAAATAATGGTATTCGAAAAGATACGCGAGATCATTGCCGATCAGCTCGACGCAGATCCCGAAAGCATCACCATGGACACAGATCTTATGAAGGACCTCGAGGCAGATTCCCTCGATGCCGTTGAGATAATAATGGCCATAGAGAGCGAGTACGACATCGAGATCCCCGATGACAGGGCGGAAGAGTTCAAGATGGTCTCCAACATCGTAAGCTACATAGAAGAGAACATTCAGTAGTTTTACAGACGTAAACAGCCGGGAAACATGCCCGGAATGCTTCAGAATGATCAAAACCGCAGGACCATCCTGCGGTTTTTGTTATACGGTATTCCGGCGAGTCGTCTTCCGCCATAAGGTCCGGGTGTTTCCTGCACCGGAAGATACTCTTGCGCTCTGCCCTACCTGTCCAGCAGGTCCAGCTGAGTCTCTATGTTTAAGTTGGGGAACACGTCCAGCCGTCCGGACGCGTAGTGCCCTTCCCTTGCCTTGCGGTAGGCAGCTGCCGCGACCATAGCGCCGTTGTCCGTGCAAAGTATCGGAGACGGAATGTAAAGGCCTATGCCTTCTTTTGCCAGCGCTTCGCCGAGCTGCCTTCTGAGCTCCGAGTTGCACGCAACTCCTCCGGCAAGTGCAAGCTCGCAGTATCCGGCCTCTTTGGCGGCCCTAACCGCCTTGTTTACCAGAACTTCTATCACAGCCTGCTGGAAGGACGCCGCAACGTCCGCAGGCTTTACAGTCTCGCCGCGCTGCTGTGCAGAATGCATGTAGTTGATCACCGCGGTCTTTGTTCCGCTGAACGAGAAGTCCAGCGAATCCTTTTCCAGATATACACGCTTGAATTCTATGGCGTGCGGGTCGCCCTGCTTTGCCAGAGCATCCACCTTGGGGCCTCCCGGGTAACCAAGGCCTATGACTCTGGCCACCTTGTCGTAGGCCTCGCCCACGGCATCGTCCCTTGTAGCGCCGAGCACCTTGAACTTGTTCCAGCCCTCCACCTCTATAAGGTGAGTGTGACCGCCGCTTACGACCAGCGACAGGAACGGAGGTTCCAGGAACGGGTGTTCTATTACGTTAGCCAAGATGTGTGCCTGTATGTGATGCACGCCCACAAGAGGTATCCCGGACGCCGCTGCAACAGCCTTTGCAAAAGCCGTTCCCATAAGCAGCGCTCCCGCAAGACCCGGCCCTGCAGTTACGCCTATCTCGTCCACTTCCTTAAGCTCCACGCCCGCCTCTTTAAGCGCACGGTCGAACACAAAAGGAATGTTGTTGAGATGATGCCTGGACGCGATCTCCGGCACCACTCCGCCGTATTCTTTATGTATCTCTATCTGGGAAGAAATGACGTTCGAAAGTATCTCCGTGCCGTCGGCAAGGAGAGCTATCGCCGTCTCGTCGCAGGACGACTCTATTCCCATGGTTATGTGTTTACCGTTTTTCATCTATTTCGTTTCTTTGGGGACGGGATCGCTGTCTGCCGATTCCTTATCCGCGAAAGCCTCGTGTCTTGCCATCGTATAGGCGTCCTCTCCGTCCTGATAATATCTTTTTCTTATGCCGTCGTTCTCAAAACCCAGGCTCCTGTACATTGCTATGGCCGGCTCGTTGGAGACCCGTACCTCCAGGTACGTATCCCGCGTTCCGGTCTCGCGGCAGGCCGCAAGCAGTATCTCCATAAGCTGCCTTCCGAGCCCGTGCCTTCTGTATTCCGGCAGAACGGCTATGCTTCCGACCTGGCTCTCGGCGGGAGCTATGACCCATGCTACGATATAGCCGACTATCCTGTCGTTTGCGGGGCAGTGCTCTCCGGCAGCGTCCGTGCCTTGTTCCTCGGCTACCACAAAGAGCGCAAGATCGTTCTGCAGTTCTTCTTCGAACATGCCGCGGCTCCAGGGCTCCTCCGGGAAACAGCGTTCCTCGAGCGCGGCGATCTGGTCCAGATCCTCCGGAAGCGCCAGCCTGAAGGATACTTCGCTCATCGCTCATCCTCCGGAGCAAGGCTTCTGCGGCTTCCGCCGCCGGTACGTCCGGCCGCGCGGATGCTTCCGACTTCCGCAGCTGCGTTCTTTTTCTTCTGCCTGTCCGGTTCCGCGGCCCTAAGGTAATTGGGCTGAGCGCTGTAGCAGTCCTTAAGCCGGCCCTCTTTAAAGAGCCTTGCAGCCAGCACCGCAACGCTGTCCGCGCGCTGAAGATAATGCTCCTCCGCCGCGAATTCCACGCCGAAAGCAGGCCCTTCACCGCAGCAGGGTCCTTCCAGATATGTCCTTATCTGTTCTTCGAACTTGCGGCTTCCGTCGCCCAGGAAGAACAGCGTATCTCCCTCGCGCGCTGCTTCGCGCACAAGATCCAGATACTCTTCCAGAGCGTAAGCGCCCTCCGGGACAACAACCTCTACTTTGCCGCCGCCTTCTAAAACAGCGCTGTATGTGCGTGCCATTGCGCCCGTTCTTCTGAAAGCCGCCGCGTATACCTGGCTGCGCCTTGCGTCGAACAGCGGGCATATGAGAGTAGTAGCAGTGTAAGGCATTTCCGCGTACGCAAAACTCTCCAGCGTAGGAACTTCCACTATGGGCTTATTCCATACCTGGGCGAGGCCCTTGGCCGTTGCCATGCCTATGCGTATTCCGGTAAACGACCCCGGTCCGCAGGACACCGCAACAGCGTCCAGATCCGCGCCGCTTATTCCTTCATCCGCCATGAGTTCCGTTATCATGGGAACGCACTCGGAAAGATGGCTGAACTCGCTGCCGTTGATCCTGTACGCAGCAACACCGTCTTTATATACAGCCGCCGAAGCCAGCGGTCCAGTTGTTTCTATAGCTAAGATCACCATTCTATCTCGCAGATCCTCTCGTCATCCAGATCTCCGTAGCTAAGGGCTATCCACTTCGTGTCAGGGGGCAGTATGTCCTCTATGAGGTCCGCCCACTCTATTACGCACACCCAGTCGCCGCCCAGATACTCCTCGAAGCCTATCTCGAAGAGCTCATCCGGGTCATGGACCCTGTATACGTCGAAATGGCACATGGGTATCCTCCCGCTTACGTACTCCATGAGCACGGTAAACGTAGGGCTGGCCAGCCTTTCGGTAACGCCCAGGCCTTTTGCTATCGCCTGCGTAAGAGCTGTCTTTCCGGCACCCAAAGGCCCGGTAAGCGCTATCACATCGCCGGGCTTCAGACCGTCCGCTATGCGCTTGCCCAGAGCAAGAGTATCCTCCAGTTTTTTAAGAACAATAGTTTCTTTTTCCATCAATCCACAAGAAGCACGGGGATATCCGGCTTTGTATTGGTGTACAGTCTGTGCATGGACGTAGTGGTGGCGGCAAGTTCGCCGTTTACGATGATGTCCGTGCGCACGGTGCAGTTGTGCTTGCTAACGTTGATCACTTGAGAACGAAGCCTCATTACGTCGCCTATGTGTATTGCCCTCAGAAAGCTGACGCTCATGTCCATGGTAGGCGAAGAATTGCCCGTACCGGTCTCGTAAGCCGCAAGTCCGGCCGCCGTGTCCGCAAGCATCATTATTATTCCGCCGTGGACGTTGCCGTAGCGGTTGGCGTCGTAATCCGTGGTAACGTGCACGAACTCCACCCAGCCTGCTTCCCAGTCCGAATCGCTGTACTCGAAATTATAATCTTTGTAGAATGTTGCAAGAGCGTTGGCGTGCTTTATGTATTCCGCCATGTGCTCCTGTATCTCTTTGTCCGATGCGGCAAGCGCAAAAACACTCATCATCCCTCCAAGGCCAAAGGCCCCATGCAATCAATATACGACGGATCCGGGCCGTGCATCATCAGATCTTTCCGGTAAGCACCAGCGCCATCATCACGAAGCTTACGAGAAGCACGAACGATACGGCCGCTACTCCCCACTTTACGCTTCCCTTGCCGGACTTGGAAGCCTCGACAAGCTTTGCTTTTCTGAGTGCGGTTACCACGGGCTTATAAAGAAGCATTGCCAGCGTGGCGTTTATGCCGCCCTTGACCAGATTGAACGGCAGGAACACTGGTATAAGTATTCCTACTACTCTGGACCTTTCCACGTGCATGTAGAGCGGTGTAAGCAGCCAGTTCCACAGCAGCATCACTATGGTCATTACCACTACGCCGGATACGAGTCCGATTATGGCGCCCTTCATCTTGTGGTCCTTCCTGTAGATGGCCGCCGCCGTGCAGGCGAACGCGCAGCTCTGCAGGATGTTCATCACCAGACCGATCACTCCGGTGGAACTGATGGTGATCATCTCTATGAACGATACCACCACCGTTACGAAGAACGCAGACAGCGGCCCCATTATGAAGCCGGTTATTACGATTATCACGTCCTTAAGGTCGAACGACAGGAAGCCCGATACCATGGGAAATACCGTGGATACCAGCTTTGCCGCGAACGCGATGGCCGTAAGCATTCCGAGAGTAGCCACCGTCTTGGCGCTCAGATGTTTCTTGCTTTGGGCAATGCCCTTTTCCATTGTGTCTTTCATTTTAGATCCCTCCGTAAAAAACTCCGGTTCCGGGATCTGTCAGGCTGCTGAAACAAAAAGCCCCGACTATTTCGGGACTTACAGCAAAATGAAGCTGCTTTCTTTCATCCGGACTGTAACCGTTGGTACCGGGATATACCGGTTCGGCCCTTGCGGGCTCGCGGACTCGTGGCTTCCGCCCTTTACCGCCAGTGGGGAATTCCGCCCCGCCCTGAAACAGATCTCATTGTGTATTGAAATAATTATATTACCTGAAAGCGCGCTGTTCAACAGTAATTTGCCGAACGCCGCTGCATCAGTCGGAAACGTCCACGTCCGGCGTTATGGTAATGCTGTAGCCGGGATACTCAGTCTGAAGTTCGTCGTAAAGGTGCTCCAGGACCTCGTGCACGTCCGCGTCGAAGCTGAGCACCACGTCGAAACGCATCCTCTTAGCCTCGGTATCCACGTAGAAGCCGTGCATCTGCAGCGCCCATCCGTGAGTCATTACTATCCTCTGTACGTCGTTCCTTATGTGGGCAGCAAGATCGTCCCCGGTGTTGTAGGCGTAGACGCCTATTCCGGTAAGGATGACGCCGGTCTTTCTGTAGACGGACTCCTCCACCCTTCTGGTAAGACGGTCCAGTTCCTCCACGGTCATGGTGTCGCGGAGCTCCAGGTGTACGGAACCGTAGTTCTTATCCGGGCCGTAGTTGTTGAGTATAAGGTCGTAGGCGCCCATAACCTCCGGTTCCTCGTTGATTATGCGCTTGATCTCCTTGGTGACCTCCACATCCGCGCGGCGGCCGAGTATGTCGCTTAAGGTATCGCGCATCATTTCGAATCCCGCGCGTATTATGAACAGCGCGATTATGACGCCCACGTAAGCTTCCAGCGAGATGTGGAAGAATATGAATATGAGAGCGCTCACCAGCACGGAGAACGACAGTATCGCATCGAAAGTAGCGTCAGATCCGGAAGCCACCAGCGCGGCGGAGTTGACCTTCTCGCCCTGGCGCTTTACGTAGCGGCCAAGGAATATCTTGACCACCACCGCCACGGCTATTATTATCAGCGATACCGTGGAATAATCCGGAGTCTGAGGCTCTATTATCTTCTTGATGGATTCTACAAGTGACGTTATGCCTGCGTAAAGAACAAGAGCGGCTACGAGCAGAGCAGTAAGATACTCTATGCGTCCGTGTCCGAGCGGGTGTTTCTTGTCCGGCTTCTTGCCGGCCAGCTTGGTTCCTATTATGGTGATCACGGAAGACAAAGCGTCCGACAGGTTGTTGACGGCGTCCAGAACTACGGCTATGGAGTGCGAGACTATGCCCACGACCGCCTTGAACGCAGCAAGAAGAACGTTGGCTCCTATACCCACGAAACTTGTACGGATTATGGTCTTATCCCTTGTCTGAACGGCCTTTGCGGGGTCTGCCGGCACCTCCGCGGCTGCGGAGTTTTCTGGGTCCTTTTTCGGTTTTTCGTTATGAGCAGCAGACATTGATCTATTTCTTAAAATTCAGGGGAGGTTCCTCGCCCTTAAGAAGCCTTTTGATGTTGGACTTGTGTTTGAAAATGATTATGGCAGCTATGACCAGCGCGTAGGGCCAGAAACCATGCTCCAGAAATACGCTGAGCACTGCAAGCCCCGCCGCGGCCACGATGGAGCCCACGGACATGCGCCTGCTTATAAGCACCATAATAAGCGCTATGGCGAGCGCACAGAGCGCAAGCTTCCAGTTTACCGACAATGCCGCTCCGAACGCTGCAGCGACCCCTTTTCCGCCTTTAAAGCCGTAAAACACGGGCAGTATGTGTCCGATCATTACGGCAACGGCGCAGATGTACGCGCAAGTGCGGCCTTCTATGCTTCCCAGGCCTACCGCAAGGGCGCCCTTGCCTATGTCCACTATAAGGGAGACGAGAGCAGCTTTCTTTCCCAGCACCCTGAGCGTATTGGTAGTGCCGGCGTTTCCGCTGCCTTCCTTACGTATGTCTACGCCTGCAAGCTTTCCCTGTATTATGGACGGATTGATGCAGCCCAGCAGATATGCAATTACGATGAACACGTAAAACATCATTTTATGTTAGCCTCTATAAGCCCTACCACGTTCTGCTTAGCAAATTCCGAAGCCTTAAGGACAGCGTTCATTACCGCCTTGGGGCCGGAGGATCCGTGCATCTTTATTACTGGCCTTGTGATGCCCAGTATGGGAGCTCCGCCGTATTCGGAGTAGTCCGTTCTGGACGCCAGTGCCGCCAGCATCTCCTTGGGAAGCTTCTGCTTCATGAGCCCTACCATCTGGCCGAACATGCCCTCGGTAAGCTTAAGGATTATGTTTCCGGTAAATCCGTCCGCAACGATAACGTCGCAGGCTCCGGCCGGTATGTCCCTGGCTTCTATGTTTCCGGTAAAGTTAAGACCGCTCTCGGAGAGCAGTTCGTAAGCTTTCTTGGTAAGCTGCGTGCCCTTTTCGGCCTCTGCGCCTATGTTGGCGAGAGCTACCTTGGGGTTCTCCCTGCCGAGCACCTGCTCCATGTAGATGCTTCCCATAAGCCCGAACTCGCAGAGGTTTCTGGGCTTGCACTCGGCGTTGGCTCCTGCATCCACCAGCAGCGACACTCTGCCGTTGAGCGACGGGTACAGCGAGCAGATGGCGGGACGCTCTATTCCCTTTATGCGCCCGCAGATCAGAAGTCCTCCGGCCAGCAGAGCGCCTGTGCTTCCCGCGGAAACGAACGCGTCCGCGAATCCGTCCTTAAGTATGTTGAGCGCCGTAACGATGGTGGAACCGGTCTTGGTCTTGATGGCCCTTACCGGCGCGTCGTCGTTGGTTATTACATCGTTTGCGCCTACTATTATGATGTTCTGAGGTATCCCGTCCGGGCATTCCTCGCAGAGCAGTTCGAAGATCTCCGTCTTAGGCCCTACGAGTATTATCTGGTCCTCCGTTTTGGCGGCAGCCAGCACAGCGCCCTTTACTATTGCCTGGGGAGCGTTGTCTCCGCCCATTGCGTCCAGCAGTATCCTCATCGTATTCCTCCGGTTTATGTAGAATTAAATTAGATTATACTATCTTTCGGGACATTATTAAAGTGAAATGCTTGTGTTTATTGCGCAATTCAGCCTAGTCACAGCAAAAGGTCCTTGAATACGGTAAGCGCCATCATTGCAAAGCAGGCGATCGTAAACAGTATCATGCCCGCGTTAAGCCAGACGGTGCGGAACGCATGGCCTTTGGGGATCTGCATTTCGGCGGGTTCCAGGGAGATGCTCTTTCTGTGCCTGAAGAACAGCACAAGACCGGCGACTGCAAGCACAAGAGTCACTACTGTGTACAGGAAGAACAAAGCGACTGCGGGAGTGATCATGCCGAACACCTCCGCGGCATTCTCCGGATCGAATCCCCCGTTTATAAGCGCGCTGACACTTTCGTTCGTAACGAGCGATCCCGATACTATGCCACCCCAGAAGTTTATGATCATGTGCATGCATACAGTATAGCGAAGTTTCCCTGTCTTTACGTATACATAACCGAACACCAGCCCCAGAGCCATCGCATAGAAGAACTGCGACAGATTGCCGTGGAACAGTCCGAACATCACCGCCGTTGCAATGATAGCTGTCCCCTGCCCGTAAACATTCATGCGGTCGATGAGGAGCTTCCGGAAGAATAGCTCCTCGAAAAACGGAGCCAGTATCACAGTCAGTACGAACAGCGCCGGCATAGGGATGTCGCTAAGCACCAGAGCCTCTACAGGATCGGAGATGCTGACCCCGAGAAGATCCGATATGACGGAATTGATCAGGTTTCCGAACAGATTCCCGCCGTACATCAGGAAAAAGCAGATAACGAGCAGCCTGAAAAAACGCCTTGCGCCGAGATCCTGCTGCTCAAGAGGGTACTTCTGCACAGACCGCATGATAAGATGCCCTGCCGGGAAAGCTATGCAGTACATCGGAACGTACGAGAGCAGCAAAAGAACGATAACGTTCCTGATGCTTGCACGGCCCAGCGCGATGCCGGCGAGGATCTGTACGCCGTAAGTAACTATGAGCATGACGAAAACAGCAATTCCCAGGCGCGAGAATGCGGCCCTTGCCCGGCTCAGGTCCGTTATTTCATACGATGCGGCTGTTCTTTCTTCCATTCCGTTTTCCTCTTCGACGGGTGTGCCGTCGCTAATGAGAGCTGCACTAACGTATTATACCATATGCGCGGAGCATTCTTACTATCATCATTGTTCAAGTCCGGCCTGCGCAGGTCCGCAGGTGTGTTTTCTCGGCCGACTGCGCGGCTTCACGCCAAGCCTTTCCGTGTACCGCATCGGATCGCACAGTACTCCGTCCGTGCTATCCGGCGGTACATTGCGGAAAGTCTTTTCTACCGCTCCGTAATGGCCTTAAAAACACACACCTGCGGACCACGCGGCCGGACCTTCTTACAAAATGATCACTGCAAATATAGAGGCGCGTACAGTTCCCGGCGCGGACAATTGGGGAACCCGGTCCTCTGCGACTGACAAGCCTAAGGCGCCGGCAGAGCAGAAGTACCGCTGGGAGGGGCCCCATTAGCGGGAGCGTGTCCGCAAGGGAACTGTTCGCGCCGTAAACGTGCAGCGATCGGCATGCAAAAAGGACCGGGAGACCCGGTCCTTAATGTATTCGAGTTCTGCGCTCTGAGTAATTACTCGTTGATAGCGGAAACTACGCCGGAAGCAACTGTACGGCCGCCTTCACGAATAGCGAACCTCATTCCCTGCTCGATGGCTACGGGAGTGATCAGCTCGATGTCCATGGTGACGTGGTCTCCGGGCATGCACATCTCAGAGCCTGCGGGCAGAGAAATGGTACCGGTAACGTCGGTTGTTCTGAAGTAGAACAGCGGTCAGTAACCGTTGAAGAACGGAGTATGAAGTACA
>JAFWVZ010000246.1 GCA_017523605.1 Bacillota bacterium
CTGGACATAAGTGGCCTCGTCAGCATCCTGTCCGCTGCAGCTGTCAGCAAGATCATCTGCAAGCTGGAAAGCCATACCTATGTTCTCGCCGTATATGGACAGATCTTCCCAGGTATCGGAATTCATTCCTCCGAGGAATCCGCCCATCATTACGCTGGCACGGATAAGACAGGCAGTCTTTTTGTAGTTTACGTAGTTTATAAGATCCGTGGAAGACTGCTCGTCCGCAGTTGCGATGTCCGTTACCTGACCGGCGACCATTCCGCGGCAGCCGCAGCCCTTGGAAAGCGAATACGCGGCGCGTACTTTTCGTTTAAGAAGTTCGGGATCATCAAGATACATCAGCATGTCCTTGTTCATGGTCTCGAAAGCGCAGGACAGAAGTCCGTCTCCGGCAAGTACGGCATTTGCTTCGCCGAACTGCTTATGCACCGTAGGCTTGCCTCTTCGCATGTCATCATCGTCCATGCACGGCAGATCGTCGTGGATCAGTGAGTAAGTATGGACATATTCAACTGCACAGGCATACGGTATTACAAATGCAAGCGGCGTATTGAACATCTCGCATGCCGCAAGGACAAGTACTGGTCTAATGCGCTTTCCTCCGGAAAGAAGAGCGTATTTCATGGAATCGTAGAGGTCCTTGCTGAGCGGATCGATCTCCGGAATGAAATCCAGGATGTGATCATCCACTATCTTGCGGTACTTATTGAATATTGCGCGGTCGTGCTCAGATAACATCGAATTCCTCCGTTGTGTCTGTCTCGGGTCTGTATATCTCAAGCTTCTGCTTTGCATCATCCAGTATTTTTGAGCACTGCTCGTAATACTTCACGCTTTTTTCGTAAAGCGCCATGCTTTCTTCCAGCGTGCAGTCCGGACTTTTGATCCTTTTAACGCAGTCCTCCAGTTTTTGAAGAGTCTCTTCGAATACGGATATCTTACTCATTCAGTGTCACCTCGTTTACGGAGCAGTCTGCGCTTCCGTCTCTGAATATAAGCTTAATACGGTCTCCGGAGGAAAGCCCTTCGGCCTTGGATCTCCATTTCCCGTCGGCATCTTTTACGGCTGCGTATCCGCTTCCCAGAACGGCCATAGGATCGCTTGCCTTAAGCTCCGCAGCTGCAAGGCTGAGTCTGGACGCAAGAGAATTGATCTTGGAGACCGCGGAGCTGTCAAGACCGTCTTTAAGCCTTAATAGGACGGATCTCTGAAGTTCCACGCGGTTGTTCAGAAGAGCGAACACAGCCGCAGGACTGCAGTTTCTTATCCTGTCCTTAAGATTTTCTATGTGAGGAGCACATATCTCGGCGGCGGCAGTAGGCGTAGATGCACGGACATCAGCGGCAAGATCCGAGATAACGTAGTCGGATTCGTGTCCGACGGCAGATATTACCGGTATCTTGGAATCGTAGACTGCGCGCGCGACGCTTTCTTCGTTGAAGGTCCAGAGGTCCTCCAGCGAACCGCCTCCTCTCCCTATTATGATTATATCAGTATCAGGTCTTTTTTCGTTAAAAAACTTTATTCCTTCGCAGATGGTAGCGGCGCTGCCCTGCCCCTGGACAAGAGCAGGATAGAGCAGTATCTCAACCATCGGGGCGCGGCGTCTCAGGGTCTGCGCAATGTCTTTTATTACTGCGCCGGTAGGAGACGTAACAACGCCTATCTTCTGCGGGAGCTCAGGCAGTTTCTTTTTGTGAGCCGGGTCGAAGATGCCTTCGGCTTCAAGCTTCTTTTTAAGCTTTTCGAAAGCAGCAGCCAGCGCGCCCTCGCCTTCCGCCTGTATGTCCGTTACAAAAAGACTGTAGGAACCGGAACGCTCGAAAACGTTAATGTTTCCGAACACTGTAAATTCCATGCCTTCGGAGACTTCGTACCTTAGAGATCCGACTCGCGATGCAGGAAGGAAGCAGCTTATCTTGCTTCCGCTGTCCTTAAGGTC
>JAFWVZ010000247.1 GCA_017523605.1 Bacillota bacterium
GGCAATCCGCCGGGAGCAATGCCGTACACGCTTCTGGACTTCTTCCCAAAGGATTTCCTTATCATAATCGACGAATCCCACGCCATGCTTCCGCAGCTGAGGGCCATGGCCAACGGAGACCGCGCCCGCAAAGAAAGCCTTGTGGAATACGGGTTCCGTCTTCCCAGCGCTCTGGACAACAGACCTCTGCGCTTCGATGAGTTCGAAGGCAAGGTAAACCAGATAGTATACGTAAGCGCTACACCGGCCGAGTACGAAAAGGAGAAGGCCGGCGGAATATCCGCGGAGCAGGTGATAAGGCCCACAGGGCTTCTGGATCCGCCCATAGAGGTGGTCCCCACGGAGGGCCAGATAGACCATCTTATCGGGGAACTGCACAAGGAGATAGACAGGGGATACCGCGCGCTGGTCACCACTCTTACAAAGAAGATGGCGGAGAGCCTTACGGATTATCTTAAGAACGCAGGGCTTAAGGTCCGCTACATGCACTCGGACGTGGATACCCTGGAGCGCAACGTAATAATACGCGATCTGCGCCTTGGGCGTTTCGACGTGCTGGTAGGCATCAATCTTCTCAGAGAAGGTCTGGACCTGCCGGAGGTGTCGCTTGTAGCCATACTGGACGCGGACAAAGAAGGGTTCCTCCGTACGGAGACTTCGCTAATACAGACGGTAGGCAGGGCGTCCAGAAACGCGGACGGACGCGTAATAATGTACGCGGACAGCATCAGTAAGGCCATGAAGGCCGCAATGGACGAGACCGACAGACGCCGCAGCATACAGCAGGCGTACAACGAAGAACACGGCATAACGCCGCAGACCATAAGAAAAGCCGTAAGGGACGTAATAGAAGTCACCACCAAGGTGGAGGCGGAAGTGGACGAATACGAGGGCAAGGATCTTCTGGAACTTACCAAGAAAGAGCTTTCCGAGTACGCGTCCAAGCTGGAGAAAGAAATGCGCAAGGCGGCCGCAGATCTGCTGTTCGAGAGGGCGGCGGTGCTGCGCGACAGGCTGCTTGAAGTTAGAGCAAAGCTGTAGGTGCAGAATGTTTAAAAATCTAAGAAACAGATTAAGTCCGCATACCGCAACGATGATAGGCTATATCGGAATGATCGCGGGGCTCTTTCTGGGTGTGATAATTGCGCTCGCTGCCCCTGAAAACGGCGGGAAGGCGGCATTCATCGCAATGTTCATCGTGGCCGGAGCGTTTGTCGTTTTCTGGTTCGTATTCGGCAGATGCTACAAGTGCGGTCACATCCCCAGACCAGCCGAGCTTTACTGCGCCGGCTGCGGGGCAAGGCTTACCAATGACGCTGATCAGAAAGACGACGCCCCGGGTAAAGCAGCTGCAGCGGCGGAAGCGCAGATGGGCGACCGGGACCTTACGGAAACTCAGATATCTTCGGAAGAGATATTCGACGGTGTGGTGCTGCATTTGTTCAAGGATGAAGTCCGTCTGCCGAACGGTAACACATCCGGCAGGGAGTATCTGAAACACCTCGGCGCTGTATGCGTCGTTCCGCTTACCGAAGACCGCAAAGTGATAGTGGAACGTCAGTACCGTTATGCTGTAAGGCAGGCGATGATAGAGATCCCGGCGGGAAAGCTTGATTACGAAGGCGAGGACAGACTGGAGGCTGCCAAGCGCGAGCTCCGAGAGGAGACCGGATACACAGCCGACAAATGGACCGACATGGGAGATTATCTTACCGCGCCCGCCTTCAGCGACGAAAAGATCAGCATGTATCTTGCCGAGGGGCTTCACAAGGGCGAACAGGATCTTGATGAAGACGAGTTCCTGGATTACTTCGAGGTTCCACTGAACGATCTGGTAAAAGATGTAATGCTTGGAAAGATAACGGACGCCAAGACTCAGACCGGAATTCTTAAAGCCGCGTCGATCCTGAACGCCAGACTGTAAGGCTGCCGCAGGATCCGGGGCTCTTGTCTGCGGGCGCTGTGCGGCGCCTGTGACCGGGTCTTCGGCACATATAATTTGTTTATTGCCGCGGCACACAGTCAGTGCGTCACGGACAATTGGGGAACCCGGTGCTCTGCGACTGGCAAGCCGGCAGCGCAGACAGAGCAGAAGCACCGCTGGGAGGGGCCCCATTAGCGGGAGCGTGTCCGCCGGCACTGACTGCGTGCCGCTCCGTAAAGGTAATCATAAATGCAAAAAGATCTGATCATCAAGGGCGCAAGGGCCCACAATCTTAAGAACCTGGACGTTACGATCCCGAGGGACAAGCTGGTCGTGATCACCGGCCTGTCCGGCTCCGGCAAGAGCTCCCTGGCTTTCGACACCATCTACGCCGAAGGTCAGCGCCGCTATGTGGAGAGCCTTTCGGCGTACGCCAGACAGTTCCTGGGACAGGTAAGCAAGCCGGACGTGGACTCCATAGACGGCCTGTCGCCTGCCATCTCCATAGACCAGAAGACGACGTCCAAGAACCCCAGGTCCACCGTAGGCACCGTTACGGAAGTCTACGACTACCTGAGGCTTCTTTACGCGCGCATAGGCGTGCCTCACTGCCCGGTCTGCGGCAGGGAGATAAGCAGCCAGAGCGTGGACCAGATAGCGGACCTTATAATGGCTCACGGCGAAGGTGCAAGGGTAACGATAATGGCTCCCGTCGTCCGCCAGAAGAAGGGCCAGCACGAGAAGATCCTTGAGCGCATACAGCGCGAGGGCTTCGTTCGCGTGCGCGTAGACGGCGAGATAAAGACGCTGGGCGAGGATGAGATAACGCTCAGCAAAACATATAAGCACAGCATAGACATAGTCGTGGACCGCATAGTGATAAAGCCCGGCGCGGAAGGAAGGCTTTCCGAAAGCGTGGAGCTTGCGGTAAAGCACAGCGAGGGCGGCCTTGTCTGCGCGCTCATCCAAAACGGCGAGGAAAAGGAGGAGCACCTGTTCTCCACCAGCCTGGCCTGTCCGGAGCACGGCATAAGCGTAGGCGAACTGGAGCCGCGCAGCTTCTCGTTCAACTCCCCGTTCGGGGCCTGCCCGGTCTGCAACGGCTTGGGTTACATAGAGCGCATGGATCCGGATCTGATAATCGACGACCAGGACCTGTCGCTAAACCAAGGGGCGCTCACCAAGGCGTTCGCCAGCATGGAGTACTCCGGTTTCTACAAGCAGCTGATAGAGGCTCTTGCGGCGTATCACAAGCAGAGCATGAACACCCCGTACAAGGATCTGTCGGAGCCTTTCAAGCACGAGCTTTTATACGGCACGGATGGCAGAAAGCTGAACTACGGCTACGTGCGCAGGGACGGATCGATATCGCACAGACACGACAGCTTCGAGGGCGTCATCCCCAACCTTATGCGCCGCCACGCCTACACCAACTCGGAGCTTATAAAGGACAAATTGGAAGCCTACATGACCGTGGACGTCTGCGAAAAGTGCCACGGCAAAAAGCTTAAGGATGAGATCCTTGCCGTTACCGTAGGCGGCAAGAACATAATGGAGTACACGGAGATGTCCGTTCGCGAAGCTCTGGCCTTTACGGAGGAGCTGGAGCGCACCTTAAGCCCGCGCGACATGTCCATAGCCAGGCTGATATTAAAAGAAATAAAAGCCAGGCTGGGGTTCCTTGCGGAGGTTGGTCTGGACTACCTTTCCATGAGCCGCGCGTCCGCTACGCTCTCCGGCGGAGAGAGCCAGCGCATAAGGCTCGCCACGCAGATAGGTTCGTCGCTGGTAGGCGTAATGTACATACTGGACGAGCCGTCCATAGGACTCCATCAGAAGGACAACGCCAAGCTGCTGCAGGCGCTCAGAAGCCTTGCGGACATAGGCAACACGGTCCTGGTGGTGGAGCACGACCAGGAGACCATGGAGGCAGCGGACCAGATAATAGACATAGGTCCGGGCGCCGGCATCCACGGCGGAAAGCTGGTCGCCCAGGGCAGCATAGAGGACATAAAGGCCTGCGAGGAGTCCATAACCGGACAGTACCTCTCCGGCAGGAAGAAGATAGAAGTGCCCATAGGAAGGCGCCCCGGCAACGGTCGCTTCCTTACGGTAAAAGGCGCTCAGGAGAACAACCTTAAGGACATAGACGTGCGCATCCCGCTGGGAGAGTTCGTATGCGTTACGGGCGTGTCCGGCTCCGGCAAGAGCAGCCTTATTAACGACATACTTTACAAGTCTCTGGCTCAGAGTCTCTACCGCGCCAAGGAAAGACCTGGCAAGTGCAGAGGCATAGAAGGCCTGGAGTACATA
>JAFWVZ010000248.1 GCA_017523605.1 Bacillota bacterium
CTCGTAAAGCAATACAAGAAGCTGTTCGAGATGGACGGCGTGGAGCTTGAAGTTACCGAAGACGCCATTAAACGCGTGGCTCAGAAGGCTCTGGAAAGAAAGACCGGCGCCAGAGGACTGCGCGCCATACTGGAAAAGGTAATGACAGATACCATGTTCGAGGTACCGTCCAGAGAAGACATAAAGAAAGTTGTGATCAATAAGGATGCCATAGACGGCAAAGAGGCAATATGGGAGAAATAATGCCGCTCATCGCGCTCAGAGGGCTTACGGTATTTCCTAACCTTGTAGTGCATTTTGATCTGGGACGCGAAAAATCAATACTGGCGCTGGAACGTGCCATGATAATGAACCAGACGGTATTCCTGGTATCGCAGAAGGACGCGGAGATAGAGCTTCCTTCTGCTTCGGATATCTATAATGTAGGTACCGTGGCCAAGGTAAAGCAGATGCTGAAGCTTCCGGACGGAAACATACGTGTTCTGGTAGACGGTCAGTACAGGGCAAAGCTGGACAGCATAATATCCGACAGCCCTTATTTCCTGGCGTCCGTATCCGAGCTTCCGGATGCGCCCGCGGACATGACTGCGGATGTTCAGGCTCTTATGCGCACGGCTCTTACGCTTTTCGAGGAGTACCAGACTCTAAGCCCCAAGAACAATTCCCAGGACAAGAAGACCGGACTGGAAGACATAGACGACCCCGGACGCATTGCGGACATAATAGCTTCAGCCATAAACATAAAGACGTCCGACGCTCAGAAGATACTTGCGTCGGTAGATCCTGTAAAAAGACTCGGCAAGGTGGTGAAACTGCTCACCAGAGAGACCGAGATCCTTAAGCTGGAAAACAAGATAAGCAGCAAGGTAAAGACCCAGATGAGCAAGTCTCAGAGAGAGTATTACCTCAGAGAGCAGATGCGTGCCATACAGGAGGAGCTCGGAGGAGGAGAGAATTCCGAAGACGAGGCTGCTGAGTGGCGCAAGACTTTAAAGAAGCTTAAGCTGGATGCTGCCGTAACTAAAAAGATAGAAAAAGAGATAGATCAGTTTACCAAAATGCCCGGAAATTCGCCGGAGGCCAGCGTAATAAGGTCCTATGTAGAGGCTGTGCTGGATCTTCCGTGGAACAGATCGGACAAGACGGAAGAAAGCATCGTTAAGGCTCAGCAGGTCCTGGACGAGGATCACTACGGCATGTCCAAGGTAAAGGACAGGATACTGGAATATCTTGCTGTACAGACGCTTTCCGGAAGCAACAACAAGGCTCCGATACTGTGCCTTGCAGGGCCCCCGGGAGTAGGAAAGACATCGATCGCCAGATCCGTAGCCAGAGCTACCGGCAGAAAGTTCGTACACATGTCGCTCGGCGGCGTCCGCGACGAGGCCGAGATACGCGGCCACAGACGCACCTACATAGGAGCCATACCCGGAAGGATAATGACGCTTCTTCGTGAGTGCGGCAGCAACAACCCGGTATTCCTCTTCGACGAAGTGGACAAGATAGGCGCGGATTTCAGGGGAGACCCGGCGTCCGCACTGCTGGAGGTGCTGGACCCCGAACAGAACAAGGAGTTCGTGGACCACTTCCTGGAAGTGCCGTTCGACCTCAGCCGCGTGCTGTTCATAACTACCGCAAATACAACTGATACGATACCCAGGCCTCTTCTGGACAGGATGGAGGTCCTGGAGCTTTCCGGATATACGCCTCAGGAAAAGCAGGCCATAGCAAAGAAATACCTGGTTCCCAAACAGGTCAAGGCCAACGGGCTCAGCTCCAGAAACATTTCGTTCCATAAGAGCGCCGTCACCGGTATCATCAATTATTATACGAGAGAATCCGGCGTGCGAGGTCTGGAGAAGAACATAGGCAGCGTCTGCAGGAAGGTCGCAAGGTCCGTCGTGGGCGGAGAGACCGGAAAGCATTCGATAACCGGAGCCAACCTGGAAGAATATCTCGGGCGCAGAAAGTACCATTTCGACAAGCAGCTCGGAAAGAACGAAGTCGGAGTGGCTACCGGTCTTGCCTGGACACAGGTGGGAGGGGAGACCCTCTTCATAGAGACCGCAGTAGTGGAAGGCAGCGGAAAACTGCAGCTGACAGGCCAGCTCGGCGACGTTATGAAAGAGTCCGCCAGCGCTGCCGTAAGCTACATACGCGCCAATCATAAGAAGCTTAAGGTCGATAAAGACTTTTACAAGGACATGGATCTGCACATCCACATCCCGGAGGGCGC
>JAFWVZ010000249.1 GCA_017523605.1 Bacillota bacterium
GCGGGCCACACCCTGGACGAGGCGATGACGAATTTCGATCTTATGGAAAAGTGCGTGCTGCATTTCCTGGACAAATACCCGGTGGATTCGATACTGGACGTTGGAATACGCAACCAGTTCAACGTCACCGAGGCGTTCGGGGAGGGCAGCTATTATTATTACGACAAAGAAGTGGTAGGCATACACGACCACGCGCACTGCACCGTGGAGACTTTGCAGGAGTACATGGACGATCCCACGCGCTACGCCTGGGAGGTGATCCTTCCCAAGAAGTACGGCGAGGCCTGGGAGAACAAGACCACGGAGGTCTGGAAGAAGACCTTCTTCGAGTATCTTAAGTACACCAAGTTCGTGCTGCATATGGCCAAGGTAATGGACCGCTACGGGCTGCCGGGGCTGTCGCCCAACAACCCCATGAAAGGCGCTGTGGTTCCGGCGGTGGAAACGCTAATGAGCGACCTTCTGGGCATACAGCAGCTGTCCATAGCCATGCGCAGGAACGGTGATCTTCTGGACGCTTTCATAGAGCGCTGGGAGAAGGAACGCATGGAGCCAATCTACGCAAAGATACGCAAAGCCAAAGGTCCGGACGACGTGCACTGCTTCGATTCTTCCATTCTGATGCTTGCGCATACCGTAATGAACAAGAAGCAGTTCGAGCGCTTCTACTGGCCGTACCTTAAGAAGCTTCTGGATGTGTACGCGGAAAAGAAGATGAACATCAGGATCTTTACGGAGGGCAGCATTCTGCGCTTCGCGGAGTATTTTGCGGACTATCCCAAGGGGTTGCTTACCTTCCATCTGGAGCAGGACGATCCGTTCGAGTTCCGCAAGGCTCTGCCGAACGTTGCGATAATGGGAGGCATGACCACGGACCTGCTTTCCAACGGAACACCGGAGGAGTGCGTGGCCTACGCGAAGAGACTCTGCGACGAGCTGGGAAGGGACGGCGGCTTCATCTTCAGCGAGAACAAGATGCTGTCGTACCGCAACGACGCAAAGCCGGAGAACATGCTTGCTGTGTGCGATTTCGTAAACGAGTACATGCTGTAGAAGGCGATCCCGCTTCAGACCGGTGCGGCTGACAATAAAAGGAGAAAGACGATGAAAGGCAAATACAGCGGATACCCGGACGGGTACAAAAGGCTGGTAAAGGACATAATTCCGTTCTACATGCGCCCCGTAAAGGACATGCTTATGAGGCTGCTTCTTACCATACTGGTGGACGGCTGAGCTTTTGCGGCCGCGGCCGAAGCAGACCGCAGACGCAGTATTACGAACGGCAGAGGATAAAGCGATGATAATAATCGGAGAAAAGATAAACGGAGCCATCCCGGCGGTAAGGGAGGCCATAGCTGCCCGCGACGCGGACGCGATAGTCGCAAGGGCGCTGGCTCAGACGGAGGCAGGAGCAGACTTTCTGGACTGCGCGCCCAGCACGGCAACGGAGCTGGAATACGACGCCATGTGCTGGCTGATAGATACGATACAGGGCTGCACGGACACCAGGCTGTGCATAGACAGCCCGGACGCCGAGCTTCTGGCCAGGATAATTAAAGAAGGCAGGGTCGCAAGGCCGGGCATGGTCAATTCCGTAAACGAGGAAGGCACCAAGTGCGAGACCATATTTCCGCTGATAGCCGGCACGGACTGGGATGTGGTGGGGCTTACCTGCGACAAGGAAGGCATTCCCTCCGACCCGATAAAGAAGCTGGACATAGCAAAGCGCATGATAGACAAGGCCGTAAGCTACGGGGTGGCTCTGGAGCATCTTCACATAGACCCTTGCGTAATGGCTCTGGCAACAGCGCCGAGCGCCCTGGAGGACTTCGTCTGGTGCATAAGGAAGATACACGAGTACGCGCCGGAGGTAAAGGTGACAGGGGCGATCTCCAACATCAGCTTCGGGATGCCCGCGCGCAAGTACGTTAACATGAACTGCATGGCTTACGCACTGGAGGCGGGTCTGGATTCCGCCATAATGGACCCCTGCAGCCAGGACATGATGGGCACTGTATACGCCTGCGAGGCCCTTCGCATGAAGGATAAAGGCGGCAGAAAGTACAACCGGGCATACCGCAAGGGACTGTTCGGTCAAAAGAAATAGAAAGAGGCGGATGGATCCGCAGCACAGAAAGTATCGACAGGCGGTCCGTGCGCAGAGGACCGCAGGGAGGAAAGAATGGTAGATTTTGAAGCACTGGCAGAAGCCATGGGCGAACTGGATGAGGACACGGTAAACGAGCTTCTGGAGCAGGTGATGGCGGAGGGCGGCGAGGACGCTCCTAAGGCAATGGAGGCCTGCCAGAAGGGCATGGATACCGTGGGCAAGCTCTTCGAGGAGGGAGAGTACTTTGTGGGCGATCTTATCTACGCCGGCGAGCTTATGACCGGCGCGGTAAAGATACTTAAGGACGCGCTGGTGTCCGGCAGCGATTCCGGTCCCAAGACCCGCATGATACTCTGCACGGTAAAGAACGACCTTCACGACATAGGAAAGAACATTGTAAAGTCCATGCTCGAGGCTAACGGCTTCGACGTTCTGGACCTTGGGATAGACGTTCCCGCGGAAAAGATAGTGGAGACAGCAAAGGCCGAAGGCATAAAGATAGTAGCGCTGTCCGGCGTGCTTACTCTGGCTCTGGATTCCATGAAGGCTACGGTTGAAGCGCTGAAGGCGGCCGGGCTGGACGTTAAGGTCATAATCGGCGGAGCTCCGGTGAACGCGGAGGCATGCGCGAACATAGGCGCGGACGAATGGGCCCACAGCCCCCAGAAGACCGTGGACACTTGCAAAAACTGGGCCGCGGAAGCGTAGAGCGGCAAGACCGGGCAGGCGGATGAGCAATGCACCCGTGCCGATGCGCAGACCTGACAGGCAGAACTGTACCGGAACGATAAGGAGACTCAATGCCTAAGATCATTGCAAACTTAAGAGAAAAGATACTGGCTGAGGCCAGACGTCAGATAGAAGAGCAGGGCTACGGGGCGACCACCATACGCTCCATCGCCTCCGCATGCGGTGTGGGGGTCGGCACGGTGTACAACTACTTCGAGTCCAAGGATATGCTGATAGCGTCGTTCATGGTGGACGACTGGAGGCGCTGTCTGGACCGCATGAAGACCTTTCCCTCGGAAGACCGCAGGGCTTTCTTAAAGAACGTGAACGAATGCCTTAAAGATTTCATAGAGACGCATAAGGCACTGTTCTACGATGCCGGCGCAGCAGGTTCGTTCCGTTCCGGCTACGCGGAGCGACACAAGATGCTCCGGCAGCAGGTGGCCGGCGTTCTGGCACCGGTGTGCGGCGACGACGTTTTCCTGGCGGAGTTCACCGCGGAAGCGATCCTGTGCTGGACCGTGGAGCAAAAGGATTTCGGCGAGCAGTACCGTATACTCGGCAGACTGTTCGGCTGATAAGTGTTATTGATATTAACTGCAGGTTATGATCGGCCGGCGGTGCGTATGCGCTCAGGGACAATTGGGGAACCCGGTGCTCTGCGACTGGCGAGCCTTCGGCGAAGACAGAGCAGAAGCACCGCTGGGAGGGGCCCCATTAGCGGAAGCGTGTCCCGGAACACATACGCATCGCTCGGCCCGGACCAACGCAGATAAGAAAAATAGACTAAGGAGCTAACATCATGAGCAGTTTCGAGAACCTACGCATAGTAGACAACTTTTACCAGACTTCGCTGTACTTCCCCATGCCGACGGTGGTGATCAGC
>JAFWVZ010000250.1 GCA_017523605.1 Bacillota bacterium
ACCCTCTCCGAGGACACCATCAACTACTGCTTAACGGAGGAGTACGTGTTCAGATTCATGGACAAGTACCCGGTAAAATAACGCGGACATTCAGACGTAACGTTTTTAGACGTAACGTACTTACAGTTAGACGTAACATAGATCAACAAGGACAAAACAATGAACGCAGAAAAGTATCTGGACATAAAGCCGGAAGTAGCGAAAGCGCTTAAAAAAGGTGCTCCGGTGGTAGCGCTGGAGAGCACCATCCTCAGCCACGGCATGCCCTTCCCGGAGAACCTGGGATTCGCGGCGCAGGTGGAGGACGTGATCCGTCAGGAAGGCGCCGTTCCGGCAACCATGGCACTCATAGACGGCCGCATAAAAGTCGGTCTGGACGAGGAATCGCTCAGGGTGATGTGCGAGGCCAAGAACGTCGGTAAGGTCAGCCGCAGAGATTTTGCGGTGTACCTGGCTGAAAAGAAGACCGGAGCCACCACAGTCGCCTCCACTATGATGTGCGCGGCGGCCGCAGGCATTAAGATATTCGCGACCGGCGGAATAGGCGGCGTTCACAGAGGCGGCGAGGTATCCATGGACATCTCCGCGGACCTTCAGGAGCTGGGCAACACCCCGGTAGCCGTGGTCTGCGCGGGCGCCAAGCAGATACTGGACATAGGCCGCACCCTGGAGTACCTGGAGACCATGGGCGTGCCGGTGATCGGCAACGGCACGGACGAGTTCCCCGCCTTCTACTGCAGGAACAGCGGTCACAAGCTGGACCTTGCTGCAAAGGACGAAGCTGAGATCGCAAGGATAATCAAGACCTCCGCGGACCTTGGACTTAAAGGCGGCATACTCATCGGAAACCCCTGCCCGGAGGAGTACGCCAAGGACTTCAACGAGATGGAAGTAGTCATCCGCCAGGCAATGGCCATGGCCGACGCCAAAGGAATACACGGCAAGGCTCTTACGCCCTTCCTGCTTGCGACGATCGTTGATCTGACCGGCGGCGAATCCCTTAAGACCAACATCCAGCTGGCCCTCAACAACGCCCGCTGCGCCGCGAAGATAGCAGTGGAGCTGTCGAAACTGTAGCACAGCAGAACAAGCCGCCGTTTAGACAGTACTGGCGCACACTTATATCGATGCCCCACCCGCGCGCACGCTGACATCGCCGACCTACCGATGAACACGCATACATAGATAACCCATCGCGCGCACGCTGACATAGATTACACGGTAATTCCGCATAAGAAACCCGGCTGACACAGTAAAACGCATCAGCCGGGCTTTTTTTCGGTCAAACAAATGATTGACTGACAGTTTTTCCATCTTTTCAGGCATTCTGTCAGTTCTTGCCCTGTTTTTATTGTTTTTGTCTTGTTTTTTTATCCAAACTTACCTAAGACTGACAGTTTGCGCGATAAATAATTACAATTGTCAGGAAATTTTAAACAAAGACTGACAGAATGCATAAAGCTCCAGCACGTCTGTCAGTCTTATATCTTTTACTGTTTAAAATGTCCTTTTTTATGTTTCTTTTAATTTAAGAAACTGACAGAATCAGCAATTGGAACGCAGATCTGTCAGTATTAAAGCTTTTCAGCCGTTCAACTTTTTCTGCGTCCGACTTTTCCAGCCGTTCACCCTTTACTGCTGGCATGCCCTTTTCTGCCGGCATGCCTTAAGGTGCCGAACATTCCTGAAGTACCGCGAAGCCCGTTACACCAGCACCCACGCGAAGTCCTTTTCGAAGACATACAGGTCTTTTGCTCTAAGGACTTTGCGACGCGCAGTGCATTTGCTCAAAGGCCTTTGCGACATACAGGTCTTTTGCTCTAAGGGCTTAGCGACGCGCAGGGCCTTTGTTGTTCTTATGATCAGCGAGCATCTCCATGCACGGATCCGTTAATCCATGCTCCGTCGCCCGCGCCGTTTCCTTTTTACTCCAGCGCCTGAGCCAGGTCCGCAATCAGGTCTTCCTCGTCTTCCAGACCGCAGGATATTCGTACCAGACCCGCAGGAATGCCGGCCGCGGCAAGCTGCTCGTCGGTCATCTGGCGGTGCGTGGACGTTGCCGGGTTAAGGCAGCAGGTGCGAGCGTCCGCAACGTGGGTCTCTATCGCCGCAAGCTTAAGCTTCTTCATGAATGCCTCGGCAGCCTTGCGTCCGCCCTTTATCTCGAAGGACACGACACCGCAACCGCCGTTTCCGAGGTACTTCTGAGCCCTCTCGTAGTAGGGGTCGCTCTTAAGACCAGGATAGTGAACGGCTTCCACCGCGGGGTGCTTCTCCAGGAACTCAGCAACGGCCTGACCGTTCTCCACGTGCTTTGGCATGCGAACGTGCAGGGACTCCAGCCCCAGGTTAAGATAGAACGCGTGCTGCGGGGACTGGATGCATCCGAAGTCCCTCATCAGCTGGTTGGTGGCCTTGGTAATGAAGGCTCCGGCGTTGCCGAACTTCTGCGCGTAGACTATGCCGTGGTAGGATTCGTCCGGAGTACAAAGACCGGGGAACTTGTCCGCGTGGGCCATCCAGTCGAACCTGCCGGAATCCACTATTGCGCCGCCTACCGCAGTCCCATGGCCGTCCATGTACTTGGTGGTGGAATGCGTAACGATGTCCGCGCCCCACTCTATGGGCCTGCAGTTTACAGGCGTGGGGAAAGTGTTGTCTACGATAAGCGGAACGCCGTGAGCGTGCGCCGCCTTGGCGAACTTCTCTATGTCCAGAACGGTAAGAGCCGGGTTGGCAATGGTCTCGCCGAACACCGCGCGGGTGTTTTCTTTAAACGCCGCGTTAAGCTCTTCTTCCGTGCAGTCCGGGGACACGAAGGTGGACTCTATGCCCATCTTGGCCATGGTGACGGAGATCAGGTTGAACGTGCCGCCGTATATGGAGGACGACGCCACTATGTGGCTGCCCGTCTCGCAGATGTTGAACAGCGCGAAGAAGTTTGCCGCCTGTCCGGACGACGTAAGCATTGCCGCTGTGCCGCCCTCGAGCGCCGCGATCTTTGCCGCGACGTAGTCGTTGGTGGGGTTCTGGAGCCTGGTGTAGAAATAACCGCTGGCCTCCAGATCGAAGAGCTTTCCCATGTCCTCCGACGTGTCGTATTTAAAAGTCGTGGACTGTATTATAGGTATCTGGCGGGGCTCGCCGTTTGCCGGCGTGTAGCCTGCCTGCACGCATTTAGTTCCAAGCTTCTGATCTTTCATTTTTTATCTCCTGACTTTCATAAGGGACAGTACTCAGTGTCATCGGTCTGACACAGAGCACCGGACTCTACGTTATTTATTTCCACTTGAATCCGACAAGGCCTACGACGTAGAGCACTATTACTATTATCGGAACCACGAACTGGAAGATAGGCTTCATCCAGTTCTTTACCTTCATGCCCTTGCCGGCGTTGGCTTCTTCAACAAAGTTGTCCCAGCCCCAGCCGAAACGCTTGCTTACACAGAAGACCGTCATTATGAACGCGCCTATGGGCAGCAGATTGTTGCTTACGATAAAGTCCCAAAGATCCAGCCAGGCGCTTCCGTCCGCGAAGGGCTGGAAGTGGAACTTGCTGTATCCAAGAGCCGTGGTAATGGCAAGCAGGAACACTATTATTCCGCAGACCAGCGAGCCCTTCTTCCTGCCCCAGCCGGTAAGCTCCCTTATGCAGGCCAGGATGTTCTCGCATACCGCCAGCACCGTGGAGAACGCGGCGAAGGTCATGAACAGGAAGAATATGGTACCCCATATCCTGCCGCCTGCCATGTTGTTGAACACGCCTGCCATGGTGTTGAAGAGCAGAGCCGGACCGGCGTCTACCTCAAGGCCCAGAGACGTGCAGGCCGGGAAGATTATAAGGCCGGACATGAGCGCCACGAAGGTGTCCAGAACGATCACGTTCACGGACTCGCCCATAAGGCTGCGCTCTTTTCCGATGTAGCTTCCGAATATGGCCATGGAGCCAATGCCCAGAGACAGTGTAAAGAACGCCTGGTTCATGGCCGCCACGATTACGTTAAAATTGATCTTGCTGAAATCCGGCACCAGGTAGAAACGCAGGCCGTCGGCCGCGCCCTTAAGGGTAAAGCTCCTAACGGCAAGGACTATCATCAGGATCAGCAGCGCCACCATCATGTACTTGGAGACTCTCTCAAGTCCGGACTGCAGCTTAAAGGACAGCAGCACGAAGGCTATCACCACTACCACCGCCATGTAGCCCATGTTGAGCCCGGGGTTGGTGATCATCGGTACGAAGCCCAGATCCGCGGTGTTTCCGCGCAGGAAGCTTACGAAGTAGTAGAGTATCCAGCCGGTGACTACGGTGTAGAACGCCATGAGGGCGAAGTTTCCTATCATTGCCAGCACGCCGTGCCAGTGCCATTTCTGGCCGGGCTTTTCCAGCTTCTGGTACATCTTTACAGGGCTTGCC
>JAFWVZ010000251.1 GCA_017523605.1 Bacillota bacterium
GATCTTCTCAAGGCTCTTGGCGTCCTCGTCGGAGATGACGCTCTTGTCATAGTACATGAAGTAGCCGTTGTCGGAAGTGAGCGGATAAGCATAGTACGCGTCTCCCGCGGAGATGGCGATGAGGGAGTCACCGTCGTTCTCAGCCTTTACCTTCTCGGCTGCGGCCTTACCGAGCTGGGATACAGCAGCGGCGTTGATCAGCCTTGCCAGCTGGTCCTGAGCGAAGAAGAACAGGTCTCCGCCTGCCTCAACGTCCTGTACCATGGAGTCGGCTGCGGTGCCTTCGCCTACTGCCTCTACGGTGGGCTCTATCACGATGCCCAGAGTGTTGGTCTTGTTGAAGTCATCGATCTGCTTCTTTGTGAGTTCTACTGCGGCATCGGGGCACCATACCTTGATCTTGTAGGTACCTGCGATCTCGCTCTTGGATTCGTTTCCGTTATTCGCCGGAGTGGTGTTTCCGCCGTTGCCGCAAGCGGCGAGGCCGATCACCATGACGAGCACGAGCACGATTGCTAATACTTTTTTCATAAATATCTCCTCCTTAAAAGTATTAATCATATTTCAAGTCTGAATGACAGACTCTCCAAATCTATAATATACCACTTTGTGATAACACTGTCACAATAATAGTGTTCTTTTTTATATAAAACGCATTACAATTATCAAGATATCGGACAGTTGTCTATTAGTTTGTGCATTATCTAGTCCGCATAGTTGAGGATAGCGTCGTCGATCTTGCCCCAGGCGCCGTTGCCCGCTCCGGTGCATCTGACGTAGATGCCAACCGCGAATTCCGCGCCCTCGCTGTGGTGAACTCCGGATATCTTCGCGGTGTGCCACTCGTTCCAGGACGTTATCTTAAGGGGTCCGGTAGCGACGATCTCTCCGTTCTCCTTTACGTAAGCGTAGATCTCTGTGGCTCCGCCGTCGCCGCCCATTATGGATATCGTAAAGTCGTAGCCGCCATCCTTAAGGCCGTCAACCTTCTGCTCCGCGGTGAACTCCACGGTCTTTCCGGCGCTGTTCCAGAAGTGCAGGTGCTTTACGCCGGAGAGGGAGTCTCCCTCCTTTTCCTCCACGTAGAGCTGATCCATTGGGAGCAACGCCGTGATGGTCCAGCCTTCGTCTCCTTCTTCGAAGCCCGGGGACTTAAGATAGTTGAACTTCACCATGGAGACCGATGCCTTTGCGGCAAGCCCTCCTGCTATGCCGGTGATCTCGTATCTGGCCACGCCGCCGTTCTGCATCCTGTCGATCTGCGCCTGATCCACGTTCCACTCGACGGGTATGCTCTGCTTGGAGCCGTCGGTCATTATGGCGCTTACGGTCTTGGGGAGCTCAAGTTTTTGGGCAACGTCGCAGACCACCTCCGTGGATTCTATGGCTTCCGCCTTAATCTCGGCGGCGTTTCCGGCGCGCACCAGCTGGAATAGCTTAAGAGATTCCAGCGGATGCCCGGAGGAGTCGAACATGGCCTGGTTGTCCACGGCGCTTCCGCCGTAGTACTTACCCGCGTCCTTGGGGTCGTAGACCGCGGCGTAGCTGCTTGCCCAGCCGGAACCATGCTTTTCCCAGAGCTCGTGGTTCTTCTCCCAGGACTCGGTGCCCACGGTTATCCAGGCACCTTCCCAGTAGACCACTCCTATTCCGTTCTTAGTCTTATTTGCTATTGTATCTATTACGTCCACGACGCAGTTCGCCTGGCCCTGTACGGAGAAGGGATAGCCCTTTACCTCCCCTCCCTCGCCTATGGTGTTGCCGGAAAAGTCCATGTCCTCTGCCGTGTAGGCGTAGGATGTCTCCATTACCATGACCTTCTTGCCGTAGGTCTCGGCTATCTCGGAGAGGATGGACGCCAGGTTGTCCAGGCTGCCGTGCCAGTACGGGTAGTAGGAGGACGCGAAGACGTCGTAGTCCAGGCTGTAGTAATCCAGTTTGCTTGCCCAGTTTCTGTACCTGTCCGGGGTCTCGGGGTTGGCGAAGTGCAGCGCCACCAGGGCGTCCGGGAACACTTCCCTTACGGCCTTCGAGCCTGCCTGCATAAGATACTGTATGTTGAACCAGACCTTTTCTCCCGCAAGGGCTCCGTTGGTCTCGTTGCCTATCTGCACCATGCCCACATTCACCTTGGCGTCCTTGAGCTTCTGCAGGCTCTCCTTGGTGTAATTGTAGGCTGCCTCGGTCTTTTCCTCTATGCTCATGCCCTCCCAGGCTCTGGGCGCCATCTGCTTGGCGGGATCCGCCCAGAAGTCCGAATAGTGGAAGTCCACCAGAAGTTTAAGACCGTATTTCGTGGCTCTCTTGCCTATCTCGACAGCGGTGTCTATGGTGCAGTTTCCGCCGCCGAAGCCGTTTCCGTCAGCGTCGAAAGGATCGTTCCATACACGCACGCGTATGTAGTTGATGCCGCTCTGCGCAAGAGTAAGGAAGATGTCCTGCTCCTTGCCGTCGTAGCCGTAATACTTGACGCCGCTGGCCTCCTCCGCGAGCACGGAGGAGAGGTCCATTCCCATGATGAAGTCCTCCGGAAGGTCCTCTACCTTGCGGACGAACAGACTTTCGCTGCCGGTCACCTTATCTATCTTCGCGCTGCCGCAGCCCGCAAGCAGACCCAGCAGCAGGGCCGCCGCCGTCACCAGTGCCATTGCTCTTTTACCTCTTAGATCCATATACATTCTCCAATATGTCTGCCGCGCCTATCTGAGCGTCATCAGGCGTTCCGCAATGTAAGCGGCCGCGCCGTCCTGCCCGGGATGGAGCGACTTGTTTCCGAAGAACAGGTAGTAGTCCCTGCCTTCCTGATATTCTATGTACTGCGCGGCAGATGCGTTTCCGCCGCCCTTTATAAGGACTCCGTAAGGCACTCCGCCGTGCACGTAATACTGATATACGCTGCGGGGCGGAAGGAACTCCGATACCGGAGCGAAATGCTCCAGGTATTTCTCCGCGTCAGAAGCCTCCACTATGAATATGTCCGCCTCGCTGCCTCCGGCAAATCCCAGGACGTCGTAGTCGAAGGTATGCGCCTTCACCATCTTTATGCCCTCCGGAAGGTCCTCCGAGAACAGCACCTCCAGCTCCGCGCTCTTTACCGAAGGCACGTCCGCGAAGATCGATATCTTCTTAGCCGGGACCGTGTCCCTTATGCGGCCGAAGACGAAGGTAGTGAATATGGCCGACAGAATTATGCACAGCAAATACAGCAGCAGCTGCCGCAGCAGGTTCCTTGCGACCTTGCCCGCCTTGCTCTTCGGCTTACCGTAGGCATCAGGCCTTATGTAAGGCAGGACATACCCGCTTACATAGACGTCGAAACAGGCCGCGACGGCCAGCGCCGCGGCGGCGCAGATCCTGCAGGGCCTTTCGTTGAAGGGCGTTACGACGCAGAACATGACGACGCAGACTATAACAGCCACGGCAGATACCGCAGCCATGGCTGTCTTCGCGCGCTTCCTTATAAGCTTCTGCCTTTTCAGTTCTTCTTCGGAGTATATTTCCATATCAGTTTAATTATAATATTCCGCGCGGAGATTCTCAAGTCGCCGGGATAACACGCGGACCGCCGCAGCGCGGTTCTTTGAAACACAGCGGGGTTTGTGATAATATAATGACAGAGATCGATACGGAGGTACCTATCATGTTTTCCGTTAAAAAGTCAGCCGCGGTCGTACTTTCGGCGGCGATGATACTGGGACTTGCTTCCTGCGGAGGACCCGCGGCAAGAAGCACTCCCGACAACACCTACGAACTCAGCAAAAACGGCGAAGCCATAGTCAACGACGTAGACACCTCGGCCGCCGGGAAAGCGAAACAGCGGGACGAAAGCGATAACTCGCGCGTGTTCTACGAGATATTCGTCGGATCGTTCTCGGATTCAGACGGCGACGGCACGGGAGATCTTAAAGGCATAGTCAACAGGCTGGACTATCTCAACGACGGCGACGCCTTTTCCGGAAAAAGCCTGGGTGTGGAAGGCATATGGCTGACACCCATATTCACATCCAGTTCCTATCACAAATACAACGTGGACAACTACTACGAGATAGACCCGAAGTTCGGAACGCAGAAGGATCTTGAGGATCTTATCAAGGCCTGCCACAAGCGCGGCATCAAGATAATTCTGGACATGGTCATAAACCACACCGGGCGCGACAACGAATGGTTCAAAAACTTCAACATCGCACAGAAAGGCGGAGACATAAACGACCCGTACTACCATTTCTACTCCTTCTACCGCGAAGGCGAGGAATACCCGGTGGGCAGACGCTTCCAGAAGCTGCTGGGGATAGACGTTTACTACGAATGCAACTTCGATACATCCATGCCGGAGCTCGACTTCGATCAGCCGGCTGTGCGCCAGGCGGTGCTGGACGTAGCGAAGCACTATCTGGACCTGGGCGTGGACGGATTCCGCTTCGACGCGGCTAAATACATCTATCTGGGCGAAGTCGACAGGAACGTCGAGTTCTGGAACTGGTACATAGGAGAGCTCCGCAAGATAAAGCCGGACGTCTACACCGTAGCGGAGGTCTGGGACGCGGACAGCATAACCGATCAGTATTACGACGCGCTCAACTGCTTCGATTTCTCGGTGTCGCAGGTGAACGGCATGATCGCGGAGACCGCCAAGGCCGGAGACGCCAACAGGTACACGGCGTACGTGGAAAGATATCTGAACCGTATCGGCGGCCTTAACGAAGACGCGATGATAGTTCCGTTCATATCTAACCACGACATGGACAGAGCGGCCGGTTACCTTACTCCAGTAAGCTACAACATGCAGTTCGCGGCGAACCTGTACATACTGGGGCCGGGATCACCGTTCATCTACTACGGCGAGGAGATAGGCCTTAAGGGCTCGCGCGGAAGCGCCAACACGGACGCCAACAGGCGCCTTGCCATGCTCTGGGGAGACGACGACAAGGTGTCCGATCCGGAAGGGACAACCTATCCCAGGGACAACCAGGTCGACACCTCCGTTAAGGAGCAGCTGGCGCGCGACGACAGTCTGCTTACCTACTACAAAAAACTCCTGATGATACGCGCCGCGAACCCGGAGATAGCCAAAGGCAGCTACAAAGCGCTTAAACTTAGCGGCACCAAGACCGGAGGCTTCGTCTCCACGCTGGACGGCAGCAGCGTATGCGTTCTGCACAACCCGTCGAACGGTTCTGCCACGATAGACCTGTCGACGGTCTCCGGAGCCGAGGGGTTCAAAACCATTGCCGCGTACATAGGTCAGGGCGAGGCAACGCTGGAAGGCAGTGTGCTTACGCTTAACGGACGCACCAGCGTGGTGCTGAGATAGTCAGATCCCAACGCATCATGCTACGAACGGCCGTCAGCAGCTGAGACAAGTGCCGCAAAAGAATGCAAATACAAAAGGGCGGAACATTCCGCCCTTTTATACTGGAGCTACTGGTCGGACTTGAACCGACGGCCTGCTGATTACGAATCAGCTGCTCTACCGACTGAGCCACAGTAGCGTGCCCAAAAATAATAGCACAAACTTCTTAAGTCCGCAAGAATTATTGTATTCTTTGCGCGCACATTCCAATGCGGCGCCGTTTTTCCGGCCGAGGAAGCATTTATGCTGCTCCGCGAGACCTGACAGCTACTTTCCTGTTATCGCGTGCGCCTTTATGTAATCGCCCCAGACCGTGTAATACTTTCCGAGGATGTGAGTGCTGTCGTGGGTATAGGTGCTGTCCATGTCGCCGCTCGCGTTGTCGAACAGACCGTTGCACTCTATGTAAAAGACAGTATGTCCGTCCTGAAGGCTCTCGAAATACCCGTTGAGCTCGTTGATCCTGCTGTTGTTCACCCATTTGTCCGTGGACGAACGGCTGTATCCGACGTGCAGGTTGGAGACGAGTATCAGCATGGCGTCCGGGTTCAGCCTGCGTATCGTTCCGAACAGGTCCTCGAACTTGCTCTTGAGCTTTTCCATGTTGTAGCCCAGATCGTTTATGCCCATGCCTATGTATATCTTGCCGAAGTTCTTCTTTTTAAGCAGCGTCTCCAGATTTATGTCTCCGTAGCCGCGGACATCCACGTCCTTGCCGTTGTAGTTGTTGATGCCTAGGCCGGTGGAGCAGAACCACAGCGCGCCGTCTATCTTGCCGTAGGTCTGAAGGCCCACGAACCTGGAGTCTCCCACGAAAAGAGCGTCGGAATAGTAACCTTCCGGAGCATCTCCCACGGTAAGCTCAGGTCCTATAAGTATGCCGTCCTTCTTGATCCGCAGGTCGTCCGGAAGCGGATCCGAATCGTCCGCGTTTACGTCAGCCGCTGCAGGCACAATGTTGTTTGCCGGGACCGGCCGCGGCTCCCTTCCCGCCCTGCCGTGTATGATCACGGCCGCGGCAACAAGGACTATAAGTACTAAAGCTGTATATAATATCTTTTTTATCATCTAAAGACCTCAGAATCTGAAATACATGAACGGGTCGTTCATGCCCATGATCAGGCAGTATACCGCAACACCCAGGATGCCTGCAAGCGGTATCCAGATGAACCACTTGTCCTTGAACTTCCGGTAGAGCTTTCCGGGAAGCTCCGTGGAGAGCACCGCCGCTATTATCAGCAGCCACCAGAAATCCTTAAGCTGCAGGAGCCAGTCGCCGGAACTTACGTTCTCCCCGCCTATGCCTATCAGCCTTCCGTAGAAGGTGCCCAGCTGTCCCAGGTCGGAGATGGCAAAAACCATCCACTGCAGCGGGATCAGCAGTATCATGTAGACGTGGCCTACCGCCCTGTGCTCTTCCATGAAGCCCTGCAGCCCCTGCTTTTCTACGGATATTATCAGGAACAGCACAAGCCCCCAGATAACGAAGTTCCAGTCCGCACCGTGCCATATTCCCGTAAGCATCCATACCACGAACAGGTTGAGCGTCGTCCTTGCCGGACCTTTGCGGTTTCCGCCAAGCGGTATGTATACGTATTCGCGGAACCACGCGCCCAGCGTCATGTGCCAGCGTCTCCAGAACTCCGTCATGCTTACGGATACGTAAGGGCTGTTGAAGTTCTGCGGGAACTCGAAACCCATCATGCGGCCCAGGCCGATGGCCATGTACGAATAGCCGCAGAAGTCGAAGAACAGCTGGAAACTGTAGCCTATCATCGAGAGCCACGCCATTCCGACGGATATTGACGAGTAGCCTATGGTGTCCGCCGCGGTCCAGATGCTTCCGAGCTGGTTAGCGATTATTACCTTAAATCCCAGACCGATTATGAATGTCTTAAGGCCGTCCAGAAAGCCCGCAAGGCTCTCCTTCCTCTTGCGCAGAGCCACCCGCACCTCCGAGAAGCGTACTATGGGCCCGGCGATCAGCTGCGGGAACATCATTATGTACGCGCCCAGGTTTACGAAGCTCTTTTCCACAAGCGACGGATCCCTGTAGACGTCTATCACGTACGAAGCGATCTGGAAGGTGTAGAAGCTTATGCCTATCGGCAGGATAAGCCCCAGATCCGTTCCCAGGACGAAATCGATGTACTTGAAAACGAACAGTATCCCGAAGTCTACGACCAGTCCCAGCATCAGCACGAAGCGTTTCTGCACGCTGCGGTCCTTTCTGGAAACTCCGCACTTGTGTATGGCTACGCCGACGTAGTAGTTGAACAGGACCGATACCAGTATTACAATAAGATAAAGCGGCGTGCCGCTTACTATCGTTCCGTAACCGTAAAAACCGACGCTGAAAAGAAACACTACAGCATTCCTGTAGGGCCTTGCGTATCTGCATGTAAGGTAATACGCCGCAAGGAAAAGCGGCAGAAATACCCCCAAAAATGCCAGACTGCTGAATACCACGCCGGACGGTCTCCTAACTACTCAAAAAACACAATATACAGTATATTATATCCCTTTGGCACACAAAAGGAAAGACCAATGAAGAAACTGTTCTACGCTTATCTGTTCATATTTCTTAACATCAACATCAACATAGACCGCGTCCACATCTGCCTTACCCCGACCTTCGTAGGATACATACTTCTGTTGCTGGCGTTCCGCGAGCTGGAAAGCGAAAGCAGCGAGTTTCCAAGGCTCAGGCCTGCGGCGCTGGGAATGGCGGTATATACAGGCATCTGCTGGCTGCTGGACGCCTTCGGTGTAAGCGGAAGCAGCACCGGATGGGTCGTGATACGTCTGCTGCTGTCACTGGTGGAAATGGGAGTCTCGCTCTACATCCTTAAGTGCGTCATAGACGGCATTGAAGACATAGAGGATCTGCGTTCCGCGGATCTTGGATCGGAAAGAGTGCGCTCTGTATTCATGGTAATGGCGATCGCGGAGATAGTCGGACTGGCCATGGCCATCGTTCCTGTCCTTTCGATACCTGCAATGCTGGTAACATTCATCGCCACCATAGTGCTTCTGGTGCGCCTGCATGCGACATGGAAGGCCTACGAAGATCTTGCCTGGAGAGACTTTGAGAACAGGCGCTGAAGCCGGGATCCTTTAATCTTGGAAGACCTTTTGAATTAAAATAACGGATCGTTGAAAGACCTTTTTGAACTGAAAAACAGGAACTTCCTTAAAAAGAGCCTTACCCTGCTGCTGCCCGTAGTGCTGCAGCAGCTTATTACCGTGGGCATAAACTTCCTGGACAACCTGATGATAGGTCCGTTCGGGGAGACGTCCATCGCGGCCGCGGCGTTCGGCAACCAGATCTACAACTTCTTCCAGTTCATATGCATGGGCCTGGGGTCCGGCGCCGTGGTAATGTCCAGCCAGTTCTGGGGACGCAGGGAGACGGACCCCATGCGCACCACCGCCGCAATGGCGCTTCGCGTTACCGCTGCAGTCTGCGCGCTGTTTACCGTGCTCTGCGCAGGATTCCCTGCCATGATGCTCCGCATCTTTACCAACGACGCAGCCGTCATCTTCACCGGAGCGCCCTACCTGAGGCTTATAGGCGTAACGTTTCTGATGGCGGGCTTAAGCTCTACGGCCACCTACCTTCTGCGAAGCGTGGGGACTGTAAAAGTATCGCTGCTGGGTTCCTCCATCGCGTTCTTCATAAACCTTTTCTTCAACTGGGTGTTCATCTACGGAAAGCTCGGCGCACCCAGGCTGGAGCTTGTGGGAGCAGCCGTAGGAACGGTTATAGCCCGCTGCTTCGAGTTCCTGTTCGTGTTCGGGTACTTCGTGTTCAGGGATTCCAAGTTCGGGTTCCGCTTAAAGCACTTTGCCCTGCCCGCAGGGACGCTGCGCAAGCAGTACATCAAGTTCAGCATTCCGGTGCTGGTAAGCGACACTCTGCTGGGTCTCAGCCTTTCGCTGACCAACGTTGTCTACGGGCACATGTCCGCTGAGATAGCGTCCGCAGGATCCATCTCGGGGTCGCTCATCCAGCTGATATCAATAATAAACATAGGCTGGTCCGGAGCCTCAGCCATAGTGATAGGCAACACCATAGGCGAGGGAGACTTTGCGCGGGCTAAGCGCGAAGGAAACACCTACATACTGATGTCTTTCCTGTTCGGCCTGGTGGTGATAGTGCCGATACTGCTGCTGCGCGGTCCGTACGTAAGCATGTACAACATACAGCAGGAGACTGCGGATCTGGTATATACCATGCTGAACATAACGTTCTTCATGCTTCCCATACAGACCGTAGCCTACGTAATTTCCAAGGGTATCCTGAGGGGCGGCGGGGACACTCGCTTTCTGCTGCTTGCGGACTCCAGCTGCGTGTGGTTCCTGTCGCTGCCGCTCGGCGCTCTGGCCGCTTTCGTGTGGCACATGAGCCCTGCATGGGTGTATTTCTTCCTGAGAGTGGAGTTCCCGCTGAAGGGCGTGATATGCTTCATCCGTTACTGCACCGGCAAATGGATAAAAGAAATACGGGCCAGAAACTGACCCGCCTTCCGCTGCATGTATTTAAGCTCCCCGCCCGGGAGCTTTTCTTTTTGATCCTTTACCGTTCCGCCTGCTCCGGCTTCCGGACCTTGATCCATTCCCGCTCTGCTTGTTTAGGCTGCTAGACCTTGATCCGTTCCCGCTCTGCTTGTTTAGGCTGCTAGACCTTGATCCGTCTTCCTATCCTGCTGCTTACCAGCACCGCCAGCGCCAGCTTTACTATGTCCGGAACTATGAACGGCAGAACACACCAGCCCAGCGCAGTTCCAAGGCCTATCGGTCCGGTGTTCCTTGCGTACACGTACATGAACCATGCAGTGCCGAACGCGTAGCACACCGCAAGACCAACGATAAGCAGTACCACCTTGCGCACGACGGAAGCGGATGCCCCGGACGGGATCAGGGTAGTTCCCGCCCAGTAGATGAGTCCGGTAAAGATGAAACCCAGTATGTATCCGCCGGTCGTGCCCAGCAGCGCGCCTAAGCCGCCGCGGAAGCCCGACAGCACAGGCAAGCCGACCGCAGCCATAAGTATGAACACCGCAATGGAGATGGTCCCGCGTTTTCCGCCGAGAAGCATTAACGTGCAGAACACCCCGAAGGTCTGAAGAGTAAACGGGACCGCGAACGGAATGCTTATCCAGGAACATATCGCAAGCATCACAGCGCAGAGCGCCATGTACGCAAGGTCTTTTGTAGTTAGTTTGTTATCCATCTATATTTCCTTAAATATTATTATCGAACGATCGACCGGAAGGCATCGCTAAGCGCTGAAATTCCGCGCAGGGACATTGTTACATGGGTCTTATCGATACCTCTCCGGAATGCTGTTACAAAGGCCTTATCGATACTTCCCCGGACGACAGCGCCTCCTGTGTGCCGTCCTCGTATTCCACAAGCAGCCTGCACTCTTCGTCTATCGACAGAGCCTTCGCTGGCCTGGACGTTCCGCTGCGAAGAACGTTTATGCGCTTTCCGATAACGAAGCTTCGCCTGATGTATTCGTCCGGGTAGCCCTTAAGCTGCCGCGTCTCCACTATGTCGTAATAATGTCTTAAGAATGACGCGGCAATACGGCAGCGTAAGTCTCTGCTGTGTTTTTCCGTTATGGCTCCGGCGATGTTTCTGATCTCCGCAGGGAAGCCATCTTCCGGTTCGTAGACGTTAAAGCCTATGCCCATCACCGCCCAGTCCAGACCGCCTGATTCCAGGTCTATGGAAGCCTCGGTTAGTATGCCGCAGGTCTTCTTTCCGTTAACGTAGACGTCGTTCACCCATTTTATGCTTGCGGAAGCGTCCGTGCATTCTTCTATTGCCAGACATGCAGCCACAGCCGCAGCCGTCGTAAGTCTTACGGCCTGCTGTGCGGGAAGGTCCGGTCTGAGCAGTACGCTCAGGTACACGCCGGTCCCTGCCGGAGACTCGAAAGTCCTGCCCATGCGACCCCGCCCCGCGGTCTGCTCCGATGCTATCACCGCGTGCCACGACGGAGTCTGCGATGCCTTAAGTTTCAGGTAACTGTTGGTGGAATCCACACTTGGCAGCACCTCGAGCGATATCCGTTCCTCAAGACCATCCGCTCCGCCTTCAGCGGACCCGGACTTACGCTCCGCGGCACCACAAAGATACCGGCGGATAAGGCCCTCGCTTAAAGCGTTGTTATCGTCTCCCAGTCTGTACCCCTTCTTGGTGGACTCTATGTCGTAGCCCTCCGCCTCCAGCTGTTTTACGCACTTCCATACCGCTGCTCTGGTAAGTCCCAGGGCGTCCGCTATGGCGCTGCCGGAAATGTATTCGGTCTCGTGCTGCTCCAGAAGAGCCGCTATCTGCTGTTTCGTAGTCATGGTGTTTTGAGCCCGGTAATTCGGTAAACGATCGTCCGCGCATTCATCTGTCCTGCACGGCCTCTAAAGGTTATCACAAATAAAAAAATGTGTCAACTTTCTAAAGCAAGAAAAGTTGACACAAGCGATCAGCTCTTGTATTTGCCGCAGGCAGCCTGCAGGTTATTCTTCCCCGAGTTCTTCCTCGATCATTTTAAGGCGTTCGCGTTTTTTCTCCAGCTTTTCGATACTGTTACCGGCAGCTGAATAGAATTCGGTATAACCGCACTGTTGGCAGACAGTTATTCTGACATTGAATTCTCCTGTGTTCCAGGCAGAGCGGTTAAGTGTGGGCAGCCCGCCGACATAGGTCATAAGACTGTGCTCTCCTTTGCCGAACATAGGCCCGCCGCATTTCGGACAGATCCCCACCGTCTTTTCCTTAAGTTCCCTTTCGTAATCATCGATCTCGGAACGATACAGCTCAGCGTCTTCTTTCAGATCCGATATCCTGTTATCGTACCATTCTCTGAGCTTAACATCATCATTGAATATACGGGCCGCCTTTACAGCGTCCACTATGATCTTTTCGTCCTGACCGGAATACCTGTCATAGCAGTCCGCACAGGCCTTGAAGACCATGGTGCCGACTGTTATCGTCTTTCCGAATGCGGCCTTTTGCCCGCAAAACACACAATCTGCCATGTTATCACCCTCCTGATGCCGCATGATCGATAAACGATCCCTGCTATACTACCGCTGTCAGCAGCTCCACCATCTCCGCGGGCGTGTTCACCACGTAGGTCGGCTTGCCGTCCTTTATGGCGGCGTCCACGCCAGTGGCGAAGGACCAGGTAACGAAGCAGGTATCGCAGCCTGCGTCGTTGCCGCAGATAAGATCGAAAACGCTGTCGCCCACCATTACCGCGTCCGAGGGATCCACTCCAAGCTCCCTGCAGCATATAAGCGCAGGCTCCGGCTGAGGCTTGTGGATGTCCGTGCTCTCGGCTGTAACGAATGCATCGAAGCAGTCCGCCATGCCGTACTTCTTAAGGCCTTTTACGCATGTATCATAGCCTCTGGACGTTACTATCCCGAGCAGCACGCCCTCTTCCTTAAGCTTTTGGACGGCCTCCACCATGCCCTCGAACGGAGGCGCCGGCGTGGCGTCCGGCTGGCGCTGGAACTCTCTGTAGCTCTCCACGAGCTCCTGGAGATCGTAACCGCTGTGGCCCAGCTGCTTCATGTAGTCGTCTATGGCGTCCCACAGCACCATGCCGAAGGTCCACTTTACGTCGTCGCCGGTAAGGTGTCCGCCGAAGTGCTTCTGGTACATGTGATCCCAGGAATCCACGATCAGCTGGTTGGTATCCACAAGCGTTCCGTCGTAGTCGAAGAGGACCGCTTTATATCTCTTTTTCATTCGCGTCTCCCTTTCTCTTGCCGGAAAGCCAGGCGTTTATGAATGGATCTATGCGGCCGTCCATTACGGCCTGAACGTTACTTACTTCCTCGCCTGTGCGGTGGTCTTTTACCATGGTGTACGGCTGGAATACGTAGGAACGGATCTGGCTGCCCCAGGCTATCTGGTTGAAGTTGCCCTTAAGATCCGATATCTTGTCCATGTGCTCCTGCTTAGCCAGAGCGTACAGCTTGGCGTACAGGACCTTCATGGCGAATTCCTTGTTCTGGTGCTGGCTGCGCTCGTTCTGGCAGCTGGTGACTATGCCGGTCGGAATGTGAGTGATGCGTACCGCGGAGTCCGTCTTGTTTACGTGCTGACCGCCCGCGCCGCTGGACCGGTAAGTATCTATGCGCAGGTCCTGGGGATCTATGTCCACCTTAACGGAATCGTCCAGCTCCGGGGTTATGTCCACGGACGCGAACGACGTCTGCCTCTTTGCCTGGGCGTTGAACGGGCTTATGCGTACCAGCCTGTGAACGCCTCGCTCGCCGCGAAGATACCCGTAGGCGTTCTCGCCTTCCACAAGGAATTCAGCGGACTTTATACCGGCCTCCGTGTCGTCCTGAACGTCCATCATGGTAACTTTATAGCCCTTCTGGTCCGCCCAGCGAAGGTACATGCGCATCAGCATTTCCGCCCAGTCCTGCGCCTCGGTGCCGCCCGCGCCAGCGTGAAGCGTAACTATGGC
>JAFWVZ010000252.1 GCA_017523605.1 Bacillota bacterium
CGCTCAGAAGCGCAAACAGCTCCAGCCACTGTTCCGCAGTAAGCTCCACACTGCCGGAGAGCGAAACGTCTGCCTCCGTAAGCGGCCAGTGGTCCCCGCTGCGCTGCTCGCAGTAGAACCAGTGCTTTCCGCCCTCCTCGTAGAACCGGTAGCGCATGAAACGCGGCGGGTCGGTGGAGGCGTCCACGGTGTACCAGAACTCCTTCAGGTCGCTTTCTTTAATGTTTCTCCCAACGATAAAACTGCGCCTCATTATGCTGTCACCTCCGATGATCAACACAGCCGCAAGGACCAGCACGACAACAAGTATGATAATGATCAGTTTACGGCTAGTACTCTTACGCATGTCGGTCCATTCCAAAAACTCTTTTATCCAAATATACCATTTCAGGCGCCATTTGTCGAGGATACTGCATCCTTAGTCATCGATCAGATCTTCCTCGTCGTCTTCCTCGTAGTACTTATCGTAGCGGACCCGGATATCATCGAACTGAGGATCCGCCAGCAGCTGCTTTACGCCTTCGTATGCCTTCGCGTACATCTCGCTGCCGTTAGCAAGCTCCTTCTTATAGCCGGCTTCGGCCTTCTTAAGGAACTGATACGCGGAGTCCAGATCCGTATTCATCGCGCCGCCCGCGGACAGCTCCCTGCCCAGCGCGTAGCACAGGCTGGGATACAGAAGAAGTTCGTCGCAGTAGGTAATGTATAGGGTGTTTTCCCAGGGCTCGTCCAATATGAAGCTTGCCGCCATCCGGTAGTAATACACGGACAATTCCTTGTCCATTACGCCCCATTTTTCCTTGCTGTAAATGTCGCCCAGCTTGTACGCCGCGTCCACGTCCTTCCTAAACGCTGCAGTCTTAAAATACGCGATCGCAAGCGACAGGTTGGGTTCTATGTCTCTGCCGTAAAGATAGCAGTAACCAAGATTGGATACCGCGTGAACGCTGCCCATGGCCGCCGCAAGCCTGTAATACTCCACCGCGGACGCGTAGTTCTCAGACTTGTACAGATTGGCGCCTTTGTTGTTGATGTAATTGGAATCTCTCAGGTCCACAGCCGTCATGTCCGCTGCGGTCAATTCAAATCTTGTTATCTCCATGTTCTTTCCTCTTTTCCTGACTGAATGTATCGGTTTACGGCACAATATTACTATCTGGTGCAGGCGGTGTGGTCGCCTGCCGGGTGACATTTTACTTATACACAAGCCCCTGTGCAAATGTATGTACAGGGGCCCTATCGTTATCCGTATTATCCTACAAACTTCTTAATATCTTCCATGCTTACCACCGGAAACAGTCTGCTTACGAGCGACAGCAGGCGGTCGTACGATTCCTCCGGCTCGCAGCGGTAGACGTCCTGCGCAAAGCCACCGCCGAAGAACTGCTCCGGGGTGGCGTACTCCGCGATCCCCCAGCCGTACTCGTTGCCGAAACGGTCCGTCTGGTACACGAAATCCGAGATAAGCACAAAGCACTGCGCCTGCAGTCGGTTGATGCCGGTGTCGAAGCCGGACGCCCCGCCCTTGCGGTAATTCCCAAGCTTTTTCAGCTCCTTGGACAGCAGCGGCCCCTTGGCCTCCAGCAGGTCGTAGAGCGCCTTGTCCTTAAGCGACGCAAAGCCGTCGTTAAAGAAGCCCTCGTAGTCGTAGCCGTTGCGCCTGTAGTTGGCCAGGTCCGCGAACACGTCACGCCGCACGAACACCGCCTTATTCCGGAAGAACTTGCCGTACGCGCAGCCGGCCTCCTGAATGACCAGTCCCTTCCACTCCCAGACGCCCTTTATGCCGTCGTAGAACCACGCCCTCGGGTCCACATGCTCCTCGATCGAGAACCCCGGAATGCTGCCCGCGAAATACGGCACTATGCCGTACTCCTGCACAGCGTCGAGAAGGTCCTGTTCAGTTCGAATGTATGGGGCGAAAGGCATGGGTGTTATTGTTCTACTGTCACTTTAGTGATATTACTACCATGGGAACCAGCTTCTTTTGAAATCTGTTACGAAAAACTCTTTAGCTGCATCAAGTCTCATGATTATGGTTCCATTTATTTTGTGAGCCTCAAGCGTTTCGGGAAGCTCCTTCATGATACGCTCCGCATCCCAACTTTGCCCAGCATTATAACGAAGCTCGTTGTTGGCCTTTGAAATGGTGAACGCCTTTCTGTTGGTTCTCCACGCGGTCTGTATTATTTTGATTGTTTGCTTTCCAGTGACTTTTTCGCTGAAATAATCCTCAAGAGACAATTTCCTTATAAAGCTCGGAACAGTGTCAGAATACTCATTGAAGATGTCACATATTACCTCTGATGATCGCTCAAGAATATCCGGAGTAGAATCGATTGAATCATCCTTCATATCTTCAGCCAGTGAGGGTACTATATCAAACATTCTTCGAAGATACTCTCTGTAAAAAGCAGTTCCTACATCTTTCTGAACTCTTCTGACAAGGTTGTTCTTCATTACCTCAGTATTGGTAAGACCCGCCTGAACGCGACATATCACGGTTCTCCTTATGACTTCTGGAGCTACAGCCTTTACGTCTTCATTCGCGCTGATAACCACCGCCGGATAGTTTATATTGTGAGCTGAAACTCCGAAGTCATCGTTTTTTATCGTTTCTATTGCATGCTGGTTGAATCTCGTGTTAGTTAGATCATCCGCGATTATAGGAGCACCTTTTACAATCTGCTTCAGTCCGTTGATAGTCTTTCTCGTAAATTCCGGAGCAGATATGCGAGTCTTCTGCCCAATCATCATTTTAAGAAGTGTTTCAAGAAAGCTTGTCTTTCCTGCCTTGCTCTGCCCATATATCAATCCGAACACAGGATAAGGAAGTTTGGACTGGTTGTATCTTTCTGCGAGATCTCTCATCACTGCCATAAAGGGAGAGCAGAAAAACCAATTCGCGAACTCGTAGTACCTACATTGAAGCCCCTCAATATCGCCATGGAACATTTTAAACCCATTCATGTATTCCAGGAACAAAGAAACATCTGCGCCAATATCCGAAGGATCAGGCGACAGATCCATCTCTGTACCATTGAGCTCTGCCGTTTTAGAATCGATATCTATTACAAGCTGAGGGTATTCCTCTCGCTCTATCTTTTCACGCTGGACATCCTCTGCGATCTGAGTCCTTAATGTTTTGACCTTTGTCGGAGCAAGAAGTATCCTTCCTTTTCCTTCTGCTTTAGGCATAAGTGGTTTTAGTTTTTCCGAAAGCCTGTTTACATCCAAGAAGAACTTAACATTCTCAATGGTCTGTGGAGAGTTATCAGGTTCTATGATAAGTGTTTTCGCTTTCTGAACTGTACTAAAGACTGGTAACTGCTCTACATTTTCTTCAAGATCACTGAGTATAATGGCTTTTTCTCCTATCATGTCGGTACAGTCATCTTTCAGACTCTGATAGATAGAATAATACCAGTCATACGCCTCATTCCCATCAATATAGATGATATTCTCCCGCTGCATACCACCAAAAGCCTGAAACGACATATTGGCAGAACCGGTGATCACGCGCTTTCTCCCGTCTTCTGCTTCAAGCAGATAGATCTTTTCGTGCGAAAGCTTCTTTCTTGCCACATAAAACCTCAGTGTGCCATCTTCGATTCTTGATATAAGATCGAATTTGATTTTCCCAGCGTTTTCCTTCATGGAATCAATCAGTTTCTGCTGATATGCCATGACTTCATTCATTGAATATGACATAACATTCTCGCAGCCGAAGATAACTTCAGACTGTTTGAACATCTCCACAAGCTGATACACAAAAGAGATTCCAGACGAAAATGTTATAGCATATAGTTTGTCAAAACCTGAAAACAGTTCTTTCCAGGTCATAGTTTCCGCTCCGAGGAACTCCATTTTGGCCACATCCAGCCTTGATGAGCTTTTTCTTATGGGCTCAAGATCAAATAATGAAATATTATCTTCCAATTTGGTTGCTCCTATATTCCGATTCTATATCATCAACAATTACCCTAAAATACTCATCCTCCAACCCTTCTGCCAGGTCCAGGTGTTTAAGGACGCTGACGGTGCTGAGGACGTCGGCGAGGGCGTTGTGCGCGCCGGCGGGCTTTTCGTTAAAGTGGTAGAGCGCGTAGTTGAGCGGCCAGTTGCGGTCCTCCTGCATCTCCATGTCGTCGAACATCAGCTGGGCGTCGAAACAGTCGGCGATCCAGCCGGTGGGAAAGCCGAACTTGTCGCAGTTACGGCGCAGTTCCAGGATGTCGTTGGGGCCCCAGGAGACGAAAACGTAGTCGGTGCCGCACCAATCGCGGAACGCCTCCATCACCTGAAGGAACGGCGCCGCGCCCTCCAGGTCCGCGTCTTTGATCAGCGTCAGCTCCGTAATGTCCTTGCACAGGCGCGGGTAGTAGCACGGCTTTATCAGCTCGGAGAATGTGGAGACCACGTTAAAACCGTCGTCGATCCTGGCCGCCCCGATCTGAATGATCTCGTTAGGCAGACCGTCGACAGCGCGCCTTCCGGGCATCGCGTGATTCCATTCCAGGTCTATTACGATAGGTGTCAACGAAGTCTCCTTAAGCCTTTAATTCCAAGGGCTCAGCCGTTGCGCAGTCCACGTATCAGGGGTTGCAGGTTGCGCAGTCCACGTATCAGGGCTGCAGGTTGCGCAGTCCGCATATCCAAGGTCCGCGGGCCAAACGGTCCATATATCAACGATTGCGGATAGCGCGCTCAGCAGCTGATCAAACTCAGTATCACCACACCGGTCCTGTATACTCGGTCGGCTGGTACACGGTGCCGGTAAACCAGACCTCGCCGCTGGCCTTGTCGCGGATCAGGTACATGAACGGCTGGCTAAACGTAAGGTCTATGCGTTTCGTCGGGACTTCCCAGAAGTACTCGAAGCCCGGGCCGCCGTCGCCCATGCCGCCAAGAGCGGTAACCGCGCCGGCCTTAATGCCGTCGTTGGAAAAATCGATCGTGGCCTTGTGGACCGCCGTGCTTATGAACGACTTTGCGGAGGACAGGCCGGACAGATCCGCCTTGTCCTTGTCGAACACGTCCTTAATGCCGATGCTCATAAGGTCGTCCTTAAGCTTAAGCTCGTAGTCGAACTTAAACATGGGGATGTAGCCCTCTATTATCGTAAGGTAGCCTTCCTCGAAACTGCTGTTTTCTATGGGCTTAAGGCCGTCCAGCAGAGTGTTTATGGTCTTGGCGTCCGACGCC
>JAFWVZ010000253.1 GCA_017523605.1 Bacillota bacterium
AAGGGAAAGCAGTATTCATCCATCATGCACATGTCCAAGCAGGGAATCTATGATCAGCTTGTATCTCCATATGGGGAGAACTTTACAAAGAGCCAGGCTCAATATGCTGTTGATCATTTGGAAGCAGATTACAATTATAATGCACTGAAGACAGCAGAGTCTTATTCGAGGCATTCTTATATGTCAAAGCAAGGCATATACGATCAATTGATTTCAAAATACGGAGAACAGTTTACGAAATCAGAAGCAAAATATGCTATAGATAATCTGGACGCAGACTACAATTATAATGCATTGATGACGGCGAAATCGTATTATACAAACATGAATATGTCCAAAAAAGAGATCTATAACCAATTGATTTCAAAATACGGAGAACAGTTTACGAAATCAGAAGCGCAATACGCAATTGATCATTTAGATGATTAGGTGAGACTGGAATTATCGATATGATAAACTTCATTTTCACGATCATCGGAGGAGTATGCATATACGGAGCCTTTAAAACTGCCTGACAGTGGTTCAGCGGGGCGGAAGCAGCGGCGGATATGCCCTTTTGGCAGATGGTGCTGATATTCCTGCTGCTGTTTATCATCGGAGCCGGCTTACGCGGCGGACAGCATACGAGACCAGCGTACGCACCTCTTCCAAAATGATGTGTACGTCTGCTCTGCCTGCGGGATCAGGACCGACAGGCCGTATAAGATATGCCCGCACTGCAAGGCGCTTATGAATGGTTCAAAGTACGACCCGTCTTGGGTGGACGAGATGGAATTTATGAATGAGATAATTGAGGTTAGAGAACAAAGAAGATAGAAAGGATTACTACCATGGAAGAACTCATCAAATTACTGAAATCTATCAATTACAACATCACCAGGCTCAACGAGAAGCTCGATGATCTCTACAGCAAGGAAGAAGAAGGCCAGGACCTGCTGCTTACCGGTATCAATAATCTTATAAGTTCCGTAAGGGAGCTGAACGAGGACCTGGATACCCGTATGGATAAAGCGGACGAAAGGCTGGCCGGCATCAGAAAGGATACGCTTACGGTAAGCACGTGCATCCGCGATATCGATCCTGATACCGGAAAGCTCAGCAGGAGCTGCATTTGGAGCATGCTGGGCGATATCAGAAGAAGCATTTACATTGTGGATCCCAAGACCGGAAGACCCAGCGAATCCTGCATCTGGAGCATGGTCAGCAACCTGGAGTCTGCGCTTGTGGAATTCGAAGACGAAGATGAAGAGTAGAGCAGCGGCGGGCAAAGTCATGAAAAAAGCATTATCACTTGTATTAGCACTCATATTGGTCCTCTCCCTGGCGTCCTGCGGGGCAGGGGGGGATGCCGCAAATACCGCAGCGCCCGGAAAGCCCGGAGACCGCGCGAGCGCCTTCGTTTCGGACGTCATGATGCAGGGCAACGGCCTCAGCGATTTCGACCTCAAGTTCCTTGCCCTTGAGAGCGGCGAGGAGAACAAGGTCTACAGCCCGCTGTCCATAAAGTACGCGCTGCAGATGCTGGCGGAGGGCGCAGCCGGAGACACGAGGGCGCAGCTGGACGGCGTCATAGGAAAGTACTCGGCGCGCAAGTACGTAAACAGCGCCAACCTGTCCTTTGCCAACGCGCTGTTCGTGCGGGACAGCTTTAAGGACAGCCTTAAGAGCGCCTACGCGGAGAGGCTTAAGAGCGCTTACGACGCGGAGCTTATTACCGACAGCTTTAAGACTCCGGACGCCCTCAACGGCTGGGTAAAGGACAAGACTCTTGGGCTCATCCCCTCCATAATGGATGACCTTTCGGCCCTGGACTACGTGCTGGTAAACGCGCTTGCCATAGACATGGAGTGGAACAAACAGATACAGTCGGAGACGGGCAGCTACAGAGCTCAGATAAATAACGAATGCTTTGCAAGCGGAGATCCTTCCTGGCCTCTTTCCTACGGCGTGTGGGTGTCCCCGCTTATGGGGAGCGGCTACCACAGGCTGCAGTTTCAGGGCGTCAAGGACCCGGTAAGCTCCGTAAAGATAGCTGCCGCGGCAAACAGGTACGACATTATCTCCGCCCTCGGAGAGGAGAACATCCGAAAGACCGTCCTGGACGAGTACGCCAAATACAAGGCAAAGGGCGGCTGGGAGTACGAGCCTTTCGACATAGAAAAGTACATGGAGGACCTTAAGGCCAACTACGGCAAGGTGAGCAGCTCCACGGACTTTACCTTCCTGGACGACGAGCACGTGAAGGCCTTTGCCAAGGACCTCAAGACCTACGACGGCTTAACGCTGCAGTATGTGGGCATCATGCCCAAGGATATGGGTCTGCAGGCGTTCATAGAGGCCTCGGACGCAAAGTCTCTGGACAGGATAGTGTCCGGTCTTAAGCCCGTGGAGGCGGGCAGCTTTGAGGACGGCATCCTTACCGTAATAGAGGGCTATATCCCCATGTTCAGTTATGATTACGAGCTTAAGCTGATGGAGGATCTTAAGGCCATAGGGATCAAGGACGTGTTCGACGCGGACAAGGCGGATCTGTCCGGCCTATCCTCCGTTAAGACCTACATAGGCGCCGCCGTCCACAAGGCAACCATAGACTTCTCCAACGACGGCATCAAGGCCTCCGCTGCCACCGCTCTTGGCGGCATGGGCGACGCCGGCCCCGGATTTGAGTACTGGTTCGAGGTCCCCGTAAAGCGCATAGACCTTACATTCGACCGCCCCTTCCTCTACCTGATCCGCGACAAAGCCACCGGCGAGGTCTGGTTCGCCGGCACCGTCTACCAGCCCGAGAAATACCAGGAGCCGCGGTGGTAGGGGATGAGCAAATACAGAAACGAGCAGCCGAGGTGGTAGGACGCGCGCTTTTCAGCGGGTCTTAGCGCTCCGGGCGGCAGATCAGTACTTTAGACACTACACGGAATGGAATTCGCGTCCCAGCAGCTGTTTTTCTTGCTGAGTGGGACGCAAAAAAGCAGCATTTCCGGCAAAAAAAGCGTCTCAATTCCGCAGCAGAACGGCAGATGGGACGCTTTTTTAGTGCATTTTAGAGTGGTCTTGGCGTCCCGGGCTCCGTTATTATCGCGTATTGGGACGATTCGCTGAGTCTCTGGTAGATACAAAGTCGATACAGATCGAGATCTGTGTTCATTTCAGCGGCATGAGAGTAAAAAATGTGTCCCGAAATGCATTTATATGCGGTTTGGGACTATGAAAAAATAAAAGAACGGATCATCAAACGTGTCCCAATAACATTGTTTCAGTACAAATGGGACACGTTTTTGCATGAAAATATCGAGTTTTTAGGTCGATCATACCTTGTGTTCATTTTTGAATGGGAATTATAGGTGTCCCGATCCCTGGAATTTAGCGATTTGGGACACATCCCTAGTCTAAAACCTCAGAAAATTGCTTTTCTGGCCGTCCAAAACCGCGGATAACGGCAGTCTCGCCCGCCGGAAGCAAAAGCAGCCGAATTATAAAGAGCAGAGGATCGTAAGGCGCGGTGCTGTGGTTTAAACGGATACTGCAAAGTGCTATACTATAGCTAAGAAAGATCGATCGTGAAAGCAGAAACGTTGAAACTATGAGCAAATACAGAAACGAGCAGCTGAACCGGGTGCTTATGAGCCGCAGGAGCGTTGTCTTTAAGGACAGGAAGCACCCGACGAGGCAGAAGCTCAAGCAGCAGCTGAAGAAGGAAAAGGACGCGGATCGATCTGCAGGGAGCGTAATGATGGCACCTATCGTTATTGATCTTGAATGGAACCGCTCTTTCCCGGGAAGGAGCCCTATTGAGGATCTGCCGAATGAGATCATTCAGATCGGGGCTGCCAAGATAGACCCGGAGCTTAACGTGCTCTCCACCTTTTCCGAGCTGATCAAGCCCCGCTATTATCCCAGGCTGTGCAGGGAGATTACGGAACTCACCCTGATAACAGACGCGGACCTGGCGGATGCGCCGCCGTTTTTAACTGTTATCGAGTCGTTCCGCAGGTGGTGCGGAACCGATTGTGTGTTTATCTCCTGGGCGCCGAACGATGTGATAGAGCTGAGGCGGAACTGCAGAAAGTACGGTTATGATACATCCTGGATCCCGGATTGCTACGATGCGCAGCTGATGTTCGATGACATGGAGATGCAGCAGGACCGGAACTGGCCGCTCAATTACGCGCTGTACCATTTTAACGAAAAACCTGACGGGATGCACAACGCGCTTGCCGACGTCATGAGCACCATAAGCATATTAAAGCATTTGGATCTGGAGGAAGGCCTGTCGGATGAATACTTTAAGGTCATAGTTGAAAGAACATGACAGAAGCCCCGGATGAGTTCCGGGGCTTACTGCGTTCTGCGGGCGTGTGTGGCTGCTCCCGCCTACTGTGCGGCGCGGTAAAAATGTCTCCTGCCGGGCGACCTTCACCCGCAAGGACCGTGGTACTATGATGACAGAAAAAACGAGTACAGGGAGGTACTGACATGATAACTTCAGAAGAAGCAAAAAGAACAGCGGGCAGATCGTTTGAGCTGACGGCGACAGACCGGACGGCGGTGGATCGGGGAGATTCGAACTACATAAACAACAAGGGCGCGGCGCTTTACAGGGAGGGTACCTACGCTCAGGCAGTGGAGTATTACAGGCTGGCGGCTGCAATGGGGAACATCCACGCCGTCTCCAACCTGGGCTACTGCTACCTCTACGGCCGTGACATAGAGCAGGACACGCAGCTTGCGATAGCGTACTTTAAGACTGCTGCGGCAGGCAGGGACGTGGACGCCGCTTACAAGCTCGGCGACATCTACAGCCGCGACAAGTGGGGCCTTAAGGATCCCGAGATGTCTGTCTATTACTACCGCATGGCGGCGAGCTTCATCATCGACACGCCCTGGGAGAACAGCTTCATCATAACCTACTGCAGCCGTCTGCAGGAGTATCCCAGCCTGTGCTACGCGCTCGGCCGCGAGCTCTTCTCCGGCGAGAACATGCCCAGGGACATAGAGTCCGCATACCAGTTCCTGAAGCAGGCCGAGGCAGGCTACAGGATAGAGCTCGCCAATGGCAGCAGCATGTACGAGAATGCCTTCGCCGGCGTTGAGGAGCTGCTTGCAGACCCCCGTTTCAACCACATCAGAAAGCGCCTCGACGCGGTGTTTGATGAGGAGTACGGGGAGGAGGAGTTCGCAGAATGATTATCTTAGAGATGATCCGACTGATCAGGGATCTCAGGTCCGGCGCGTTTATTTACCGCTCCAACTACCTGAAAGAGGTAGACAGGGAGTACAGATCGTTTCTTGCAGAAAAAGGGATCACCACCCTTAGAAAACGGCAATGCTGACCTGCCGAACGTAGAAAAGCTGCAATAAAAGCGCAGCAGATGCGGATTTGTGCGCATTTTGAATGAGTAAGTGAAGAAAATGCGTCCCGAAAACTGTTATATGACTTGCGGGACGCAGAAAAAACTGTGATTCAGGTTGAAAACTGCGTCTCAAAGCCAAAGTCTGTCGGCAAATGGGACGCATGTTTTTATTGAAACATCTAGTTTTTCAGCGATTTGAGGCTTTAGTTCATTTCTGAGTGGGATCTTTATGCGTCCCGGTTTGTATAAACGATGATCCGGGACGCATCTTCCGCAGATTACAAGAGCCTCGTTTCCTGTAAAGTAAAACCCCGCGTTTTGAAGTGAACCCCTTTCGTTAGACAAAAACTCTAATGAAAGGGGTTTTAATATGTCAGGAAAAAGGAAGTATTTTGATGAATTCAAATTGAAAATTGTTCAAGAATACTTAGAAGGAAATTCTGGAGGATATAGAATTCT
>JAFWVZ010000254.1 GCA_017523605.1 Bacillota bacterium
GATGCCGCTGCGGCGTTTAAGCTCCGTTTTTATACGGTCCGTGTCTATCTTAAGTCCCGGAGGAAGTCCGTCGACTACGGCTCCTACGGCGGGTCCGTGGGATTCCCCGAATAACGTTATTCTTATCGCTTTTCCGAAAGTATTGCTCATGCAAGCAGTCTCCTTCTAAGTTCTTCGAAGCTTACGCGCTCTATACGGGCCTTGCCCGGTTCGTCGCAAGCGACTATGTCTATCGATCCGTCCGATGCTTTCTTGTCGCTGCGCATGTACTCTGACAGCTCTTCTTTGTCTGCTTCGGCTTTTGTCGGAAGGCCCATTTTCCTGAGCACTTTCCGGAGCCTCTCCTTAAGGCCAGGGCCTGCGGCCGCTATCATTCCCATTGCGACGCATTCACCGTGAAGGTAGCTTTCCAGACCCCCGCAGCTTTCCAGAGCGTGTCCCAGAGTGTGCCCGAAGTTAAGTAATTTGCGGTCTCCGGCTTCGCGTTCGTCGTTTTCAACGATATCTTTCTTTACCTTGAGCGACCTGGAGATGATCTCCTCCACGTGGTCCTTATAGTTTTCTTTCTCGAAGATCTCAAAAAGCCTTGGATCGCGTATGGCTCCGGCCTTTACGGCTTCCGCCATGCCTCCCGCGAACTGCCTTTCGGGAAGCGTGGACAGGACGTCCGGGTCTATTATCACCGCGGAAGGCTGCCAGAACGCACCTACGATGTTCTTGGTCCCTTCGATGTCGAGCCCTGTCTTGCCGCCGATGCAGGAGTCGAGCTGCGAAAGGGTGGTGGTGGGTATCATTACGTACTTTATTCCGCGCATGTAAGTGGCTGCGGCAAAGCCTGCCAGATCTCCTGCGACACCGCCTCCGAGGGCAATGATGCAGTCGTTTCTGGAAATGCCGCAGTCCAGCATGTCCGATACAAGTTCTTCGTAGACGTTTAAGTTCTTAGACGCTTCGCCCTGAGGGAACACGAAAAGATCCGCATCAGGGAACTGGCTGCGTACGCAGTCGACCCAGACGGACGGAACACCGCTGTCCGTAACGATGAAGACCTTATGCTCCGCGCCGATAAGCTCTGCCGCTTTTTTCAGCGAGCCTCTTTCTATGTATACGGGATAGTTCCCGCCTGCTGTTTTGATGTTAAGGACCATGCTGCTCCTTTGCCCAGTCGCCTGTAACGCACAAAAAACCAAAAGTATCCTTCAATACCTTAATAAAATCATAATATCGAAGATAATTATTTGCAAGGTATTTCGATGCTCATGAACGTCCGCTGCGTTAATTCGCTACAAATCATTTGAGAACTTGCGCCGTTATGATATAATTATTTGCTATGAAAGAACTGGTCATCTCCAAAAACGACAGCGGACAGAGGCTGGACAGGTTCCTTAAGAAGTATCTGGCCGGCGCGCCGCTTTCCGCGATATACAAGCTCATCCGCAAGGATCTTAAGGTCGGCGGACACCGCTGCCGCGAGGATCACATCCTTTCGGAAGGGGAGGTGCTGTGCTTCTACGTGCCGGATCAGGAACTGGATGCCTGGACCGAAAAGAAACCGCACAAAAGGGCAAAAAGACAGTTCCGCATAGTCTACGAGGACGACAACATCCTTATCGTAAACAAGCCGTTCGGACTGCTGGTGCACGGCGATAAAAGCGAAAAGAAGGATACCCTGGCAAACCAGGTGGTAGACTATCTGATCGAGACCGGCGCTTACGAACCAAGAGCAGAGAAAAGCTTCGTGCCAAGTCCCGTCCACAGGCTGGACCGCAACACGACAGGTACGGTGGTGTTCGGAAAGAATGCGGAAGCCCTTCGGGAACTTGCGGCATTGTTCCGCGAGGACGGAGCGGTATCAAAGTTCTACTACACCATAGTCCACGGCAGGCTTACGGAGGCCGTAAGGCTTAAAGGCAAGCTGCTCAAGGACGAAGAACGCAACGTCTGCCGCGTGCTCCCCGAAAGCGATGAGCGCGGCAAATACATAGAGACCGTCGTAAGCCCCGTCTACGCAGGAGAAGGTTCGCGCGGGTCCGGAAGGAACGCTGCAGGCTTCAGCATAGCGGACGTGGAGCTTGTTACCGGGCGCAGCCATCAGATAAGGGCGCACCTGGCCAGCATAGGGCATCCGATAGCAGGCGACGTAAAGTACGGCGGCAAGCGCACGCTGGTAAAGGATACGGGCATGGTCCTGGGCAACACCACCCAGGCTCTGCACGCGTACAAGATAAGATTCAACAGGGCGGAAGGAACGCTGGAATACCTGAGCGGGCAGAGCTTTACGGCTCCGCTTCCTGAAGACTGGGAAGCTCTTCAGAAAGGATTGTTCGGAAAGGCAGTCATATAGATGAACGACGAAACACCCAAGGAAATAACTGCGGATAAAAAGCCGGAAGATAACGCAGTCAGGGAAAAAACTGCAGAAATAAAACCGGAAAGCAAAACGACTAAGGAAAAAGTCGTGGATAAGAAGCTGGAAGACAGCAGGCGGAATACCAGGGAGTGGATAAAGGATCTGGGGATAGCCGCGATCATAGCTGTCCTGTTCCTTCAGTTCTTCATGCCCACCATCGTAAGGGAACACTCCATGGAGAACACCCTTCTGCAGAACGACTACGTATTCGTAAGCCGCAGGTATTACACGTGGTTCAAGCATGATATCACACGCGGAGACATAATCGTGTTCAAGAGCGATCTTACTACCTCTTCCGGCTCCGAGAAACTGCTCGTTAAAAGGATCATAGGCATTCCCGGAGACAGGGTCTCCATAGCGGACGGCGAAGTGTACGTTAACGGAGAGCCTTCCGACGAATCCTTTACCAAGGACGGCCGCACCGGAGGGAGCATGGCGGAGGTGACTGTGCCTGCCGGCCATGTATTCGTTATGGGAGACAATCGCCAGAACAGCACGGACAGCCGCAGCCCGCTTGTGGGTTTCGTGGACATAAAAACCATTAAAGGAAAGGTAGTTTTCAGGCTTCTGCCGTTTAAGCGGCTCGGTCTGTTCGACTGATCATGGCGGAAAGAAAACTCATAGCAAACAACAAGAAGGCCCGTCACGACTACTTCATAGAAGAGGAGTACGAGGCCGGAATAGTGCTTACGGGTACGGAGATAAAGTCCCTGCGGGCCGGCGGAGTTAACCTGCGCGATTCCTTCGCCAAGGTTGAAAACTCCGAGGTCTTGGTATACAATATGCACATCAGTCCTTACGAAAAGGGCAACAGGTTCAATACGGATCCCATGCGTCCCAAAAAATTGCTGCTCCACAAGAGGGAGATCAGAAAGCTTATCGGGCTGGTCAGCAAGCAGGGACTGACGCTGGTTCCGCTGGACGTGTACCTCAACAATAAGGGAATGGCCAAGCTTACGCTTGCAGTGGCAAGGGGCAAGAAGCTCTACGACAAGCGCGAGGACATAGCCAAACGCGACGCGGCCCGCGACATAGACCGCAGGATGAAAGACAAATAGTACGCTTGGCGTACATCCCGGGGGCGTAAAGGTTTCGACGGGGGTGTAGAAGCCGGGTAAGCGAGCCGGAGTCGACAGGGTCTCCGTTAAAAACTGTCCGTTTAAAATAAACGCTAAAAGAAACAACAATTTCGCATTCGCAGCATAATCGCTGCCCGCGCGTCGGCCTTAGGTCACCTGCAGCTTAAGATCCCGGCGTCGACCATGCAGGAAAACCTTCTTAAAGCTCCCGGTATAAGAAGGGACTCACGGGATAGGAAAGTGCGCGTCGTGCCGGCGGGCCGCGCATCTTCCGAAACTTAAACTACCGGCTGCGCTCGGAGAAAGCCTTGTGGAAATGCTTTCGGACGCGAGTTCGATTCTCGCCGCTTCCACCACAAAAAACAGCGACCTTCAGAAGGTCGCTGTTTTGTTTTTCATGCTGTCCGGCTGTCCGGCAGTTGCAGCAGGTGTGCGATTTCCGTACATGCGTGTGCGTCATTATCATTCTTCCAAAAGGCTTCTGCGGTTGTTATTATAATATCAAGAGAGTGATATCATTCTCCGATCAAGGATAAGGAGGCCTAGGCAGTGGATACCGGAAGAGAGATCGGAAACGCGCGTCCGCCGCTTATGAGCGGTTACAGGGCGCTTGACCTGACTGATCCCCAGGGATACGTATGCGGAATGTTTCTGGCGGAGCTCGGATTTGAGGTGATCAAGGTCGAAAAGCCGGAAGGCGATCCCGGCCGTCTCAGATACCCGTTCATCGGAGGCAGCCCGGACAAGGAAAAAGGAATATACTGGAATTCATATAACGTGGATAAGAAGGGCATTACCTTAAACATCGAGACCGAAAAAGGCCGGTCCATATTTAAGGAACTCGTAAAGAAGAGCGACGTAGTAATTGAATCGTTCGAGCCCGGTTATCTGGACGGTCTGGGTCTGGGCTACGCGGAACTCAGCAAAGTCAATCCAAAGATCATACTCACTTCGATAACACCTTTCGGTCAGGATACTTCCAGACGGAACTACAAGGGAGGCGAGCTGATCTGCGATGCACTGGCAGGTGTCATGGACAATATCGGAGACGAAGACAGAGCGCCTCTGATAGAGCCCTCGGACACCTGTACTTTTTATGCAAACATCGCGGCGGCGACCGGAACCATAACGGCACTCTATGCAGCAAACCTGCAGGGTGAGGGTCAGCATGTGGATGTTTCAATAGAGGAGGCCGCGGCAAGCAGGAACCCCCAGGGCGAGATGAGCTGGATATTCGACCGGAAGATAGCCAAGCGCATGGGCCCGTACTCAAAGTACGGCATAGCCAAGGTCCGCACGGTATGGGAGTGCAGGGACGGATTCGTCAACTGGACGCTCTTTGCAGGCAGGATGGGCGCTAAGGGAAACGCTGCCCTCAGCGCGTGGATGAACGAAGACGGACTGGAGAATCCTTTGAACGGGATAGAAGACTGGAACAACTTCGACATGTCATCCATGACGGAAAAGGAACTGGACAACTGGGAAGAATGCATAGCCAGATTCTTCAGGAATCATACCAAAAAAGAACTTGGCGAGGAGGGCGCAAAACGCAACCTTTCGGCTACGATCCTTGCCGGACCGGACGACATGCTCCGCAACGAGCACCTCATCAGCCGCGGATACTGGACGGAACTGGAAGGACCGGACGGAACAGTGCTTCCGCATCCCAAATACTGCCTGCTTAGCAGTGAGACGGAGAATTTCACAAGAAAAAGAGCGCCTTTCCTCGGAGAGGATAATGACTCGGTATATAAAGAACTGGGCATTAAGACCCCTCTGAAGGATCTTAAGGCCGAAGGCGTAATATAAGGGGAGGTGATCAGATTGCAGAGGCAGATACTTAAAGGCATCAAGATCTTCGATTTCGGCTGGGCAATGATGGGCGGCCAGGCCACCAAGCTGCTTGCGGATCTGGGCGCAGATGTCGTAAAGCTGGAGTCCATGACGCACGTTGACTTCATGCGGACCAACGGCTTCTTAAGATCGTGCACTTCGAGGAACGATCCGAACGACAAGCCTTATTCGTCATGGCTGAACACGTCGAAATACGGTCTGGCCATGAATACAAAGCATCCGAAGGCGAAGGACGTTATCGCCGAGTACTATAAATGGGCTGACGTAGTGTTCGAGAACTTCAGCCCAGGAAAGATCGACAAGCAAGGCTTCGGTTACGAGTTCGCAAAGTCCGTCAACCCGGACATCGTATTCTGCCACGCGAGCATATACGGACAGACCGGTCCTATGTCCCGTCAGGCAGGGACCGACGGCATGGGTTCCAGTGTGGGATGCCACAGAGGTCTTACCGGATGGCCGGACCGCACGCCTGTTCCGAATTCTCCGATGGTATTCGGAGATATGCTGACCCCGCTCGTTTGCGCCTCCGGAATTCTTGCGGCGCTGGACTACAGAAGACGCACCGGCAAAGGGCAGGAAATAGACTTCGCCATGCTGGACGCGATAGCCATGAAATCCGCTCCGCTGGTACTGGACTATGCCGCTAACGGACACGTTACCAAGCGTGACGGAAACCACGTTCCATACGCGTCCCCGCACGCGGCTTTCCCCTGCAGGGGCGATGACCGCTGGTGCGCCATAGCTGTTTATAAAGACGAGGAATGGCAGAGTCTCTGCAGAGCCATGGGAGACCCCGAATGGTGCCGCAAAGAAGAGTACAGGACGTTCGAAGGCAGGAAGGCTGCTCAGGACTACATAGAGGAACAGATAGGAAAATGGACCGCGGACAAAGATCCTCAGGAGCTCATGAAATACCTTCAGGAGAGGGGTGTTCCAGCGGGTGCCGTCCAGAATCTTGAGGAACTGATCGACGTGGATCCGCTACTTAAGGAGCGTAAGTACTTTGTTCCGCTGGATCATCCGGTCCAGGGCGTCATCCCTCATCCGCGTCCCCCGTACATGCTTTCCAAGACGCCTGCGGATCAGGACACGATGACCGCGGGACCGTGGCTGGGAGAGGATACTTTCGAGACAGCCACCAGGTTTGCGGGGCTAACGGACGAGCAGTTCGTAGAACTGGATAAAGAGGGACTGTTCGTATAACTACTATTGATCGATCACCGCTTAAGGTCTTCGGTAATACCGGCCAGGAGGTTTTGAAATATGGACGAAAAAAAGGACATAACCATAGAAGAATATGCAAAGATGCTCGAGGCAGATAAAGGAAAACAGTATGTCAACGAGTGGGGCGGAGGCGTTTTCGGTGATGACTATCCCGGCCCAAAGAGCAGCTACTATACGGAGCTGAACATCGACTCTTTTAAACTTCTCGTGGACGGCATCGGAGACATGAATCCGCTGTACCGCAACGAGGAGTACGCTAAATATACCAAGTACTGCACGGTCACCGCTCCTCCGTGCTGGCCTTACCAGGTGGTCTACGGCGCGCTTCCGGAAAAGATGTACCAGAAGTTCGGAACGCTGTATACCGCGGAATCCATAGAATACTATCTTCCGGTTGCAGACGGCGACAGGGTGGACTGGCGGACGACTTATCCGATAGATGTTCGCATCGAGGAGTCTCCGGTGCACGGTACCACGGTAGTCGCCACGGGCAGGCACGAGTTCAAGAGGGCACAGGGCGGAGCGGAGCTTGCCAGGCAGGACTTCACCATGATCTATTTCGAGATGGCAAAGTCCAAGTATAGAGATTCCCAGGATCCTACGGTGCCGCCGGAATACACAAAGGAATTCATCAAATCGATATACGACGCTCAGGATGCGGAAAAGGTCACAGGAAGCGATACCAGATACTGGGAAGACGTTAACGTGGGAGACAAGCTGCTTCCCGTAGTAAGAGGGCCGTTCACCAAGATGGAATGCGCAGCATGGCTGAAAGCCGCAGGCAACAGATTCATGGCGTCGGATAAGTTCTTCAGGATAGTCCATAAGAACAGCGGTCTTGGTTACTATCACGAAGACCTTAAGAGCTGGATCAACTGGACGGAGCCTGCCTACGACGGATGGGCTGAGCTTTACACTCAGGTGTCGGGTTCCTACATCGGCGACGGATACGCTTCCCAGCGTTCGGCATGGGCCATGTCCATGATCACCAACTGGATGAGCGATGAAGGCTTCCTCTGGAAGTTCAGAGCGGATCACTTGGACAAGGGCGGATATCACAACGTCTTCTACACTAACGGAGAGGTGGTCGGAAAAGGTTCCGAAGAAGGCCGCTTCTACGTTGACATTGCATTTACCTGCAAGGATCAGACAGGGCGCAAGATAACGGAAGGAGAGGCGAGAGTGCTTCTCAGGTCCAGAGACGCCGGCGGAGTTCTTTACCCCAGACCGGATCGTCAGTTCGGACCGTTTTTCAAGTAGTACGGTCTGGTATACAGGTAAAGGAGGCAAAGAACATGGTATACGAAAAAAAGATCATCAAGTGTGATTCTATAGAAGAATACGCGGACATACTCCGCTCGTTCATAGGCAAATACTATGTCAACGAGTGGGGCGGATATTTCGGAGGCCCGAACTATCCCCAGCCCTGCGTCTGCATGAATACAAGGATAACCCGGGACACCATCAAGAGACTGGCTGACGGCATGGGCGATACCAATCCGCTGTTCCGTGATCCCGAATACGCTAAAAAGACCAAATACGGCGGAATAATCGCTCCTCCGTACTGGACCTTCAGCATAACGTACGGTGTGTATCCGGAGTTCGCAACGCCGGATTATTCCAGTCTGTACGTGGGCGACAGGCTCACATGGTACCAGCCCGCGGCGCCGGGGGATAAGATAGACTACAAGTCAGCCTGGCCTACCAGCGTAGAGATCAAGCAGACAAGGACCGGAGGACAGACCGTCTTCTGTGATGGCGTCCATCTGTTCCAGAGGCATCAGGGCGGTATTCCGCTTGTGCGCCACGAGTACACCACCTGCTACATTCCGATCAAGACCGCCAATTACTCCAAGATGGAGAGCGGCAGGGAAAAGAAGGAGTACACGCAGGAATACATCGACAGCATCATAGCCGCGCAGGATTCGGAAAAGCCCTGGGGCAGCACGCCTCACTGGTTCGAGGATGTAAGAGTCGGAGAGACTCTGGATCCGATAGTAAGAGGGCCGTTCTCGCTGTCTGAGAACAACATCTGGATATACGCGGCAGGGCAGTATTTCTTCAGTTCCGACCGTCTGCACCGCATGGTCCACGAACAGTCCGGATGGGGATTCTATCAGCCGGAGATGAACATCTGGTTCAACCTGCACGAAAACAGTTTCGACGACTGGGGCGGCGTCCGCGAACATTCCGGATCCTACGTTCCGGGAGGCTTCGGATCCCAGAGAGCGTCCTGGGTGATGCTAATGCTCAACAACTTCGCAAGTGACGAGGGATTCCTGTGGAAACTGAACCTCCAGCACAGAAGAAAGGGCGGATTCCACAACGTATTCTGGACCACCGGAGTCATCACCGATAAACATGTCGAGAACGGCCGCTGCTGGGTAGACATAGACGTAAAGATCGAAGACCAGACCGGAGCTCTGCTGCTTAAGGGCGACGCTAAAGTAATACTTCCGTCCAGAGAATTCGGTCCGATCACCTATCCTTCGCCGGCCCGTGCGTTCGATAAGTTCTTCACTAAATAAGCATTGTGTTTCCTCCGGGGACGGGCGCCTGCCGTCCGCCTCCCGGAGCTTGGAAAGGATGGAGCCAAATGGCAAATGTAAGTGCTAAACGGTATGTTTGCAAGATCTGCGGCGGAGAATACATAGTTACCCGCGAAGGAAGCGGCGAACTGTTCTGCTGCGGCCGGCCCATGACTGTTAAGGATGCCGAAGTCTCCGTAAAGCCGGCAGCAAAAGCGGCTGCGCAGAAAGGCGCAAGGTACAATTGTTCCGCGTGCGGTACGCAGGTACTGTGCATAACACCGGGGAACATACCTTCATGCTGCGGCAGGCCGATGGAGAAACAGTTGATGCGCATAGACGCCGTATCCGAATAGCGATACCGGTCATAGAAACCATGAGAATAGAAGAATTAATAGATTTCTATAATCTTTCCAACTACAACAGCTTTTCGTCTGCTGCCAACGATCTTTATACGTCCAGATACAACTTGATGCGGAACATCACCAACCTGGAGAACGATCTCGGCGTAAAGTTGTTCCAGCGGCGCAGCAACGGCATCTATCTTACACCGGTCGGGAAGGAGATCTTGGGAGAGGTCGGCTATGTCGTGGAACATTACAATAATATGATCGACATAGCAAACAGTACCAAGACCGCAAGGCAAGTTCTTAAGATAGGTTGTTACGCGAACAACTCCACCACATATGCGATGATGAACATAATCAACATGTTCAACATATCGCAGGGCGACTATACGGCCGAATATGTAAGCGTCGATCAGAAAGACCTGATAACCATGCTCAGGGACAGAGAGATAGATTTTGCGTTTACGACGGAAAAGAAGTCTCACGATGATCTGCAGTCCTTCAAAGTGCTTCGGAGGGATTTCTTCGCGGTGGTAAACAAGGACTCGGCGCTGGCTTCCAGAGAATGCGTCACGAAGGAAGACATCATGCGGTGCGGATTGGTGATACCACAGCTTACGGGAGGAACGGAGCGTGTGCTGGTAAAGCAGTACGGATCCCAGATAACCAAGAACATCGCCATCAAATCCAACGATTTCTACTTCCTGTTCTCGTACATATCCCATAACGACTGCGTAGGGATATTCAATTTTGAGGACTCCAAGGCGGCGGAGAAGATCTTCGACAATCTGGTATGCGTACCGATCAGCCCGGTCATCTATGTGGATCTTTGCCTGATAACCGCAGGAAAGAAGGAGAAAACGGCGGCAAAAAAGCACTTCATAGAGTTTGCGATAAAGAATTACAATAAGCTGTTCGCCTGAAGAGTACGGAACAGGCGGTTGCGAATGCCGGGACGGATCAAAAACGTTGTTCGTTGTGCGGAAACAGCGCAACCAGTGAGCGTTATTCAAACTGCATAGTCACTGCGGCATGTGTTAAAATATAGTCAAAGGTTATGATCGTTTTCCGGCACAGGGAAAGCGAATGATGATAACAAAGACCGAAAGGAGAGAATCATGAAAAAGGTAAAGTGTATCTTATCTGTTCTTCTGGCGCTTGTCATGGTCTTCGGACTTGCGGCGTGCGGAAACACCCCGGCGAACAATACCCCGGCGAACAACACGCCGGCAAACAACGGTAGTTCTGCCGAGCCCAAGTACAAAGAGGAGATAACCGTCGTAATGGAGAGCGCGGTCCCCACGACGGACAGA
>JAFWVZ010000255.1 GCA_017523605.1 Bacillota bacterium
CTCCCATAAAGGCCGATACTCAGGTGGAGCTGGGCGTTTCCGCCTACATTCCGGAGAAATACATATCCGACGAGCTTACCAGGCTCGCCATGTATAAGAGGATATCCGCGGTCTCCTCGGAGGAGGACCGCCTGGAGACCGAAGGCGAGCTTATAGACCGCTTCGGAGATCCGCCCGCGGAAGCGGAGAACCTTCTGGACGTGGCGCTCATACGCAACATTGCAAGCAGCATGGGCGTGCAAAGGGTTGTAAGGCAGCAGAACAAGGTGCTGCTGGAGTTCGAGGAACGCAACGCCCTTAAGCCGGAGGCCTTCGCGGCTCTGATGGACAGCTTCGGGCCTGCGCTTACGATATACGGAGGCATGTCGCCCAGGATATCGCTGGTAATGAAAAAGAACGATACTGCTTGCAGGGCGGCGCTTTCGATGCTCAGCGCTATAAGCGGGGCGCTTTCGCAGAACGCCGAAGACGGCGCGGCATCCTGAAACCGTGCTCAGCCTGCTGCAGAATTTTTTCTTCGGCAAAGCATAACAATTTATTAACAAAAGCTTCGAAATAAAGTATAATCATAATGTTAGAGAAATATCACCATTTTGTTTTTAAGGAGGAATTAAGATGGGTTTTTTCGATAAGGTAAAGGAAGTTGCCGGCCAGGCCGGAGAAAAGGCAAAAGAAGGTTTTGCCGTAGCAAAGGATAAGGCACAGGACTTTGCGGAGACCACAAAGCAGAAGGCTAAGATCGCCGAGGCCGAAAAGGGCATCAAGGATATCTACACTTCCATAGGCAAGATGCTGTTCGAGCAGTTCCCGGATCTGGCTAAGGAAAAGTTCCCCGAACAGATCGGAAAGATAGGCGAGTTCCAGGGCGCCATCGAGGCAGCCAAGGCAGTCATCGCATCTCTTGCAGACGACGACAAGCCCAAGAAGGTTGAAGAAGGCATCGTAGAGAAGGTAGAGGAAGCCGCCGAAGCCGCAGAGGAAAAGGCAGAGTAGTAAACTTTAAAAGTTAAGAAGGATAATATGGCTTTAAACATTGCAAAAGACATATTATACGCAAGAGTCGAGGACCGGGACATAGACCTTTTCGAGGGCCAGTACCCGGTCCCCGATGGTATTACGTATAATTCATACATCATCCGCGACGAGCAGACAGCCGTAATGGACGGCGTGGACGGACGCTTCGCGCAGAAGTGGCTGGACGGAATAACGGAGCAGCTCGGCGGAAAGGCGCCGGCATACATGGTGGTGCACCACATGGAGCCGGACCACAGCGCAAGCCTTGGGCTTTTCATGGAAAAGTTCCCGGAGGCTAAGATCGTTACAAGCGCCCAGGGCGTTAAGATGGCTCAGAACCTTTTCAAGAAGGACATCAGCGCCCGCGCGGTAATAGTTAAGGAGGGCGACACTCTGTGCCTGGGCACCCATACGCTGCGCTTCTTCGGCGCGCCCATGGTGCACTGGCCGGAGGTAATTGTATCGTACGAGGAGAGGGACAAGATCCTGTTCTCCGCGGACGCTTTCGGCAAGTTCGGTACCTTCGAAGATCACGAAGACTGGGCCTGCGAGGCCGCAAGGTACTATTTCGGAATAGTTGGAAAGTTCGGAGCTCAGGTGCAGGCGCTGCTTAAGAAGGTGGCGGCGCTGCCGGTGGAGACCATCTGCCCGCTGCACGGTCCCGTGCTTAAGGAAGAGATAGCAGACTGCGTTGCTCTTTACAACACATGGTCTTCCTATGACGCGGAAAGAAACGGCGTGGTGATTGCTTACTCGTCCGTGTACGGAGCTACCAAGGCTCTGGCGGAGGAGCTCGCGGGTCTGCTGGAAGGCAAGGGCCTGGACAAGATAGAAGTGTTCGATCTTGCCCGAGACGACACCACGGAAGCGCTGGAGGGAGCTTTCAGGTCCTCCAAGCTGGTGCTTGCTTCGCCTACGATCAACGGCGACGTGTTCCCGGACATGAGGACATACATAGAAGCCCTTGCGGCTCACAATTACCAGAACCGTTTCGTGGCTCTGATCGAGTCAGGAATGTGGGCCCCGGCAAGCGCAAAGCGCATGGCGGAGCTGCTTGGAGCGTGCAAGGACATTACTTTTGCGGAAACTCAGGTAAAGATGCTGGGACGTCCGGACGATGCCGTACGCGCTCAGCTGGAAAAGCTCGCGGAAGAGCTGGTATCGGGGAAATAAAATGAACGACTTATCCGGACAGAACAAGGACATAAGCCCAAGCTTCGTTTCGGACTACATGGAGGGCGCCCATCCGGAAGTGATGAGGCGCCTTCTTGAAACGAATCTGGAAAGAGGAGCCGCCTACGGAGCGGACAGTTATTCGGAGAGCGCACGCGCAAAGATACGCAAGGCATGCAACGCGCCGGACGCGCAGATCTATTTCCTGTCGGGCGGAACGCAGACCAACGCCGTAATGATAGACACGCTGATTGCTCCTTACCAGGGTGTGATAGGC
>JAFWVZ010000256.1 GCA_017523605.1 Bacillota bacterium
GAAAGCTCTGGCTGAACTGCTGGAGGCAGAGAAGATAGACCTTATCGTTCTGGCCGGCTTCCTTGCGATACTCAGCGCGGATTTCACGTCAAGGTATCCGGAGCGCATAATAAACGTGCACCCGTCTCTTATCCCGAGCTTCTGCGGCGAGGGCTTCTACGGACTTACGGTGCACGAGAGGGCGCTTGAGTACGGTGTAAAGGTGACCGGAGCTACGGTGCACTTCGTCAACGAGATCCCCGACGGCGGAAAGATAATCCTCCAGAAGGCTGTATACATAGAGGACGGGGACACCCCGGAGGTGCTGCAGCGCCGCGTCATGGAGCAGGCCGAGTGGATCATTCTGCCTCAGGCGGTGGAAAAGGTCAGCGCGGAGCTCATCGCCGGATAAGAGGCCGCAAAGGAAAGCATCGGAGGGATGTAAATGGACCGTTTGGACACAACTTTATGGACCATTCTTAAGGACCTGCCGCTGATAGCAGTCTGGAGGGGCTCGGACCCGGTCTACATAACGGTACTTGTGGCTCTGCCTCTGGTGATAGGAGGGCTTCTGGCGCAGATACGGAACCGCAGCATCGTGAAGGCGCTTATCATATGCATGGCGGTGCTGACGGTCTTCAACAACGTGTTCCTGGTGATCAACGGGTTTACGGACACATGGTACGGGCTGGCATTGTTCCTCGGAGTTCCTTCGTTCTACATGCTTGCAGGCCTGGCGGCGGGAAGTTTCATCTTCAGAGAACTGTCAAAAAGAGAATAGATAATAAAACGTTTTAACATATTTGATCAATACAGGAGGCCAAGATGGATCTTATCAAATTTTTAAAGGAAACCAGCTACCCCGGACGCGGCATCGTGATCGGCAACAACGTGGCATACTACTGGATAATGGGCCGTTCCGAGAACAGCCGCAACCGCATCTTCGCCCTCACCGAGGACGGCATCGAGACCCGTGCATTCGACGAGAGCAAGGTAGCGGACCCCAGCCTCATAATCTATCACCCTGTGCGCGACACCGAAAAGGGGCTGATCGTCACCAACGGCAACCAGACCGATACCATAGCCGACATGGGATGCTTCAAGAAGGCGCTCATGACCCGCGAGTACGAGCCGGACGAACCGAACTGGACCCCGCGCATCTCCGCCATGATCTACAAGGACGGAAGCTTCGACATCTCCATCCTTAAGTACTTAGGCGGCACCTGCCTGCGCGAGTTCTTCTGCTACGAGAAGGCCGCCGAGGGCAAGGGCTACTTCATAAGCACCTACCAGGGCGACGGCAAGCCTCTCCCCAGCTTTAAGGGCGAGCCCATAGAAGTAGATCTTCCGACTCCGGACGAGCTCTGGAAGGCTCTCAACACCGACAACAAAGTTTCGCTGTATACCAATGTAAACGGCGAAGTAAGAATATTCAACAAGCATCTGGGCGACTGATCTGCACCCCGGAGCAACAGAAGCATCGAACGTATCTAAACGATCGGGAAGCATTTATAGCTATGTACGATACCGAAATCAAAGGCAAAAGATTGATCTTCTACGAGAACTGTCTGGAACTGGACGGGGTCACCATCTACTACCGCGACATGGAGCACATAACCCAGGCGTTCGAGGAGCAGCCGGTCTTCAGGTTCGGCTACAAAGGCAGGGACATCCGCATCCCGTGCAGGGAAGACGAATACCAGACGTTTCTGGAGTATTTCATAAAGGCTGCGGACCAGTCTCCGACTACGGACACCGTGTCGTTCCTTGACAGCGCAAAGAAAAAGAACGAGTACGATCCCAAGCTTGACAGCTTTACGGAGAATAAGTACGGCAGTTCCGGCAGCACATACCGTCAGAGCAGCTCCGGCAGCAGTTACCGTCAGAGCGGCTACGATTACGGAACAAGCAGGCAGTCCACCGGAAGCGGCCACAAATATTACGGCGGCGGTAC
>JAFWVZ010000017.1 GCA_017523605.1 Bacillota bacterium
GCGGGATGTGATTGTCTCTCGCCAGAACAGACGCGGCGAGGTCAATGACCTCGAGCTTCTTTGCCAACACCTCGTCAATAGAGATCCTGTCATAGCGCCTGGCGTCCGGATTCTTTGCGGGGTCCGAATCGTAAACAGCGTCTACGTTCTTAGCGAGCAGGATCACGTCTGCCTGTATCTCTATGGCTCTGAGCGCCGCTCCGGTATCCGTGCTGAAGAACGGGTGTCCGGTACCTCCGGTAAAGATGACAACCTTGCCTTCCGACAGATATCTTCTGGCATCTTCCACGCTGAAGGCCCTGCACATCTGCGTTACTTCGAAGGCTGCCATAAGCTCCGCGGGGATCCCCGCCTGAGCAAACGCATCCTTTAAAGCCAGACCGTTCATGCAGGTGGCCAGCATGCCTATCTGGTCCGCAAGCGCCCGGTCCATCTTTTCGGAACTGCGTCCGCGCCAGAAGTTGCCGCCGCCGACTACTATGCCTACCTGAACTCCCATGGCAAGAAGCTCTTTAACTTCCGCCGCCACCTTTGCAAGACCGTCCGGATCAATGCCGTGACCGTCCTTGGAGATGGCCTCGCCGCTTACTTTAAGCAGCACTCTTTTATACTTAGCATCCATGATTCTACCCATGCCGTAAAGCATTTCCTTCCGAATTTGTATTTTAACATATCTTGCGGCACTATGGCAAGAAAACTGTTAACAGTACCGGATACAGCAAAGGCGGGGCATCGCCCCGCCTCTGTATTATCGTTGACCGTTCTGTTTCAACGCACGTGGTTCTTCTCCAGCTTGTCCAGCGGAGCTGCAAGAAGAGCGATCACCAGCACGCATAGTATCGTATTCGGAAGCATGTACGTTCCGTTATACAACAGAGAATATACGAACGGACTTGTCATTGCCATGCCCATGAATTCCTCCGGCATCCATCTGGCATATACTGTAACTCCGCTTATGTAGTGGATAACGAAGCGTGCGATGCACCCGATGAGAGCTCCTACGGGTCTGGCAGCACCGGTCTTACCCTTCATTATTCCGGCCAGTCCTACCGCGGCGTACGCAACGGAATAGTCGAATATGATGGAAACGATGTCTATGGCGCTTCCGCCAAGGAAGAACTTTATGGTTCCGAATACAAGTCCGGCTACGCAGCCCCAGCCTGCGCCCCATCTGAGAGCGAAGATCACCAGCGGCACCATTACAAGGTCTATGGATCCGCCGAATCCACCGAAATTAAGGCCGATGGGTATCTTTAAAAAACTAAGTGCTATTGCAAGAGCAACGCATACACCGCCTTCCGCTATCATTCTTACTTTTTTGTTCATGCTGAACACCTCCAAAAAACAAAACACCCAAACATGAAATGGGTGCTTTCAAACTTCCTACGCCGGCATTATCCGGATCAGGTTCGAGGGTATGATCTCAGCCTTTCGGCACCCCTATGTTATTTACTTGGTCTTATTATACTTCTGTCCGGTTTTTTGTCAACATCAGAAAGGACTTGCGTGGTCTTCCAGATATTTCTCCGCCGATACGGCTGCGATGGCTCCGTCCGCAACTGCGGTAACCACCTGACGAAGGGTCTTTACCCTTGCGTCGCCCGCGGCAAAGACTCCGGGGACAGACGTGCGCATCTCAGCGTCCGTAACGATGAAGCCCCTCTGCATCTCAACAAGACCTTCGTAGAGCGCTGTATTCGGCTTGGTCCCGATGAACACGAATAGTCCGAACTGCCCGGTTACTTCAGTTAGAGATCCATCGACAGTATTCTTTAGGACCATGGATTCCAGGAAGTCCTCGCCCTTAAGCTCATATACAGTGGTATTCCAAAGGAAAGATATCTTCTCGTTTGCGAAGGCCTTATCCTGAATGGACTTTGCGGCTTTGAGCGAATCTCTTCTGTGAATAATGGTAACGCTCGATGCAAACTTTGTAAGATACATAGCCTCTTCCACGGCAGCATCTCCGCCGCCGACTACGTAAACAGGCAGACCTTCGAAGAACGGACCACCGCATGTAGCGCAGTAAGAGACTCCGGCTCCTGTCAGAACGTCTTCTCCTTTGCATCCTATCTTAGCGGGATGAGCGCCTGCGGCAATGATGACAGTCTTTGCATAATATTCATTTCCGCCGAAACTTACTGTTTTTGGTTCAACGTCCAGGCATACGTCGTCCACCTGGCCGGAAACGAACTCAGCGCCGAAAGCCCTTGCCTGCTCCGACATCCTTGCGATCAGAGAATGCCCGGATTCCGGAGGATAAGATCCGGGATAGTTGGCTATCTCGTCCGTGGTTATTATCTGGCCGCCTTCCGCGTTGGACTCAACGACAAGTGTGCTGAGCTTGGAACGCCCGGCGTAAATGGCTGCAGAAAGTCCGGCAGGACCCGCACCGATTATTATCACATCGTATATCTTTTCCATGTTGACCGCCTTAAAACGTGATCATAAACTTCGTTATCTGTAAATATACACTTTAAAACTTAACAGTGTCAACAAAAGTACGTATAGCGCCATTCACAAAGCAAACGCAGGCATCTGCAGTAACCCTGCACACAGCTTTATATACTTGTACAAAAATATGATCAGTTGTATAATATTTTAAGGAGGAACTGCCATGATAAGCGATAAATCAAACATTCTCTGTGTCTTAAAGATCCTGGAGGACTACACGGACGAAGACCACATACTGAACGCACGGGAGATACAGGAAAAAATGTCTGCGCTGTACGGTGTGTCGCCTGACAGGAGGACCGTATACGGCCTCATAGAAGCATTGATAGGACTCGGATACGACATCTCGACCCACGAAGAGAACGGCAAAGGCTACTACCTTCGTGTAAAGGACTTCGATAAAGCCGACATACGCCTGCTTACGGACGCGGTACGTGCTTTCGAGTACATATCCAAGAACCAGACGGACGAACTTGTAGAGAAACTTGTAAACAAACTGTCAGTTCACGAAAGAAAGAGCTGGGCAGGATCCAGCATAATCAGAAACGACAAAAAATCGCCGAACAGCCAGGTGTTCCTTAACATAGAACTGCTGGAACAGGCCATAAGCGAAAAGAAAAAAGTGTCGTTCATCTACTGCGACTACGATTACGACAAGAAACTTAAGCCCCGAAGACCGGAGCCTTACGTCGCGGACCCCTACTGCCTTGTAGTGGAGTCCGAACACTACTATCTTGTAATGATACTTAACGGCAAAGACAGCCCGAGCTTCTACCGCATAGACATGATGCGCGACATAAAGATCCTGGACGAGCCTCTTACGATCAGCAGAAAGGACGCAGACCTGGAATCCATAAACAAAGTCGTCTACGCTCACGCAGGAACTCCCGAGCCGATCAAGCTCAGATGCAATAAAGTAGCGCTGCGCTATTGCTTGGAAAGATTTGGATTTGACATAATAATTATTCCGGAGAATAATGGAGAAGCATTCATTGCTTCATTCAGCGCTCCGCCTCAGGGTGTCCTCTACTGGGCATTGCAGCAGATGCAGCATGTGGAAGTTCTGGAGCCGGCATCGCTCAGGCAGCAGATAGTGGATATCGTTAAGAATTCCAGCTATATTTAGACGTACAGGATGACAAGCGCCGCGCATACCAAGCGACGGGAACAAAAAGACCGCAGCCGTAAAGCCGCGGTCTTTTAAGCAGAATTTAGATATCAGAACTTGATTACCCTGGGTTCCTCTGTAAAGGAATAGATGGTGGCTACTGCGTTCTCGTACCTGAGTCCCAGGCAGTTTCCGTCATCCTCGCTGTACATGCGGCGAAGGTTGGGGTTCTGGTCCAGAAGATACTTCAGGGTCTCCGGTCTGTCGTCCCATATAAGGTCTGCCTGTATCCTGATCCACTTTCCTTCTCCGAAGCAGCATATCTCCGCTTTGGGGTTCTTCTTGAGCTGCTGCGCAACGTCCTTCTTTTTACCGGTCTGGGTGTAGAGATGGCCGTCGTAGATCTCGGATACTCCGAAAGGCCTTACGCGGGGCTGGTCTCCGTCCACGGTAGCCAGATAGAACA
>JAFWVZ010000257.1 GCA_017523605.1 Bacillota bacterium
ATAAAAATATTTGTATTATAAAAAAGGAAATCCCCCTTATTCAGCGTAATAAAGCCGTGTAAGGGGGATATTCATGTCCGGCAAGAACTATTCAAAAGCAGTCGAAGACATAAAATCCACGGTCAACATAGTGGACGTTATCGGGAGCGCAATAACTCTTAAGCGTTCCGGTTCCGGCTACATGGGATGCTGTCCGTTCCACAAGGAGAAGACACCGTCTTTCTCGGTATCCGAGAGCAAAGGCTTCTACCATTGTTTCGGCTGCGGCGACCACGGCGACGTTATAAAGTTCGTAGAGAAATACTACAATCTGGACTTCCAGTCGGCAGTAGAAAAGCTCTGCGCGCAGTACGGGATCATCATCGAAGAGACCGTTGGACCCTCGGACAAAAAGAAGGAAGAATACTACGAAGCAAACAAACAGGCCGCCAGATACTTCTATGACAGACTCAGCAAGAGCGCAAACAAGGGCTACGAATACATGTCCGGACGCGGCCTTTCCGCAAAAACGATGCAGTTCTTCGGGATCGGCTACGCCGGAGAAGACTGGACAGGCCTTGTGGACAAACTAACGAAAAACGGTGTCCGCAAAGACGTTCTGATCGAATTGGGTCTTGCAGCCGAAAAGAACGGCAGACTTTACGATAAGTTCCGCGGAAGGGTAATTTTTCCGATAATAAACGTCCGCGGCAAGGTGATAGGTTTCGGAGGACGCATCATAGGCGACGGCGAGCCCAAGTACCTTAATTCTCCCGAATCCGCAGTATACCAGAAGAAATATAACCTTTACGGTCTCAACCGTTCCAAGGACGCAATGCTGCGCGAGGGCTTCGGCATACTTGTGGAAGGATACATGGACTGCGTAAGCCTGTATCAGGCCGGTATAGAGAACGTTGCCGCAAGCTGCGGTACGGCGCTTACTCTCGAGCAGGCGAAGCTTCTTAAGCGCTACGCCAAGAGCGTGGTGCTCTGCTACGATTCGGACAATGCAGGGATCAATGCTGCTATACGGGGCATAGACATCCTTCGCGAAGCCGGGATAGAGGTGAAGGTCCTGAACGTAGACGACGGCAAGGATCCGGACGAATACATCAAAAAGCATGGAAAAGACAGTTTTCTGTACCTTATGAAAAGGAAAGCCGTTCCGGGCGTCGAATACAAGGTTGCGATCCTTAAACGTTCCTACGACCTTAAGGACCATACCCAGGGCATAAAATTCCTGCAGGAACTGGCATCCATAATCAAGAGACTGTCTCCTGTGGAGGCGGACATTTACATCCAGAAGTACTCCAAGGAGTTCGGCATCTCGGAAGGCGCTCTGCGCCGCGAGGTGGAAGCCGCCAGCGGAGATAAGACTCCGGACGTTCCTGTCCGTCATGCGGCACAGCCCTCCGGATCGGAAAAGTCCGGTCAGCCCAGCCGTACACAGCTGAACGTGGAGCATATGCTCATAAGGCTCATAATGCTTAAGCCTTCTTACATGGAACGCATAAGGGATTATCCTGAAGCATTCGTCAGCGGCAGAGGCAGATCGGTAATTCAGTCCATGGAAAGTTTCTATAAGAACGGCGAGCTGGACATGGACTCTCTGCGCAGCGAACTGTCCGACGAGGATCTTCTGTACCTGGATAAGGTAGAGGAAAAGATCCAGATCGGCGAGGATATGGAAAAGTCCTTCATGGACTGCGTCAGCAAGCTGGAACGCGCCAGAAGGGACGCCCGCATAGAAGAGATAGACGCAATACTGGACATGTCCGATACACTTCCGGAGGAAGCTCTGGATCAGGAATACATAAACAAGCTGCTTATGGAAAAGCAGCAGCTGATAATCAAGAACAAAGGAGAAAACTGATGGCATTCGATTTTGATGACGACAAGAAGATGGAACAGATCGCGGCGTTTCTGGAAAAGGCCAAGAAAGACGGTGTCGTAAGCGAGTACGAGATAGACGAGCTCATAGGCGAATACGAACTGGAACAGAGCAGCCGGGACACTATAATCGAGACGCTTGAAGCTTCGGGAGTAGAAGTTACCGGAGCGGTCGCGGAGGAGGATTTCGAAGATCTTCTGGATCTTGACGCGGATGAAGAAGAGTTCGAAGACATCGTAAAGGATGCCGAAGAGGACAACTTCGAGGACATCGAAAAGAAC
>JAFWVZ010000258.1 GCA_017523605.1 Bacillota bacterium
CGAACCAGTTTTCCTTCTGGATCCTCTCAGCCATATCTTCCGCGCCTACGAAGTCCGCGCCTGCGGCCTCTGCTTCGTGGACCTTCTCGCCCTTTGCGAACACGAGGACCTTCTTGGTCTTACCGGTTCCGTTGGGGAGAACGATCGCGCCTCTGATCTGCTGATCGGCGTGTCTTCCGTCGAGTCCCATCTTGAAGTGGGCTTCAACGGTCTCGTCGAACTTGGCTGTTGCTGTCTTGATGACGAGCTCGAATGCCTTGTCGACATCGTACAGCTCAGCTCTGTCTACGAGCTTGGCTGCTTCCTGGTACTTTTTGCCTCTCTTGGCCATTTTTTACCTCCTTGTGGTACTAGCGGCTTTTAAGCCTCCCACCTGTTACTCCTGGACAGTGATGCCCATGCTTCTTGCTGTTCCCTTGATCATCTCCGTAGCAGTATCTACGTTTGCTGCGTTGAGATCCGGCATCTTGGTCTGCGCGATCTCTCTTGCCTGAGCTGCGGTGATGGTGCCTACCTTCTTCTTGTTAGGCTCACCGGAACCGGACTCCAGACCTGCCGCTTTCTTGATCAGGACCGCTGCCGGAGGAGTCTTCGTTACGAACGTGAAACTCTTGTCCGCATAAACGGTGATGACCACGGGGATTATCATTCCCGCGTCGTTCTGGGTCTTGGCATTGAACTGCTTGCAGAAGTCCATGATGTTGATGCCCTTCTGTCCGAGCGCCGGTCCTACCGGGGGTGCCGGAGTGGCCTTGCCTGCAGGGATCTGAAGCTTTACATAGCCGTCAATTTTTTTTGCCATGGCTTTCTCCTTTCTATAGGACAGTCCTATTATTTTGTTTATTTAGTTGTATGATCCGCCTTATCAGCCGATCTGATCTACCTGATCGAATTCCAGTTCCACCGGAGTGGCCCTGCCGAACATGTCGACCTTTGCCCTGAGGGTCTGCTTGTCGGGATGAACGTCTTCCACAACACCGGTAAAGCCCTTGAAGGGACCGGATATGATCCTTATGGCATCGCCCACGTTTATGTTGAGGACGATGACGGTCTTCTCTATGCCCAGGCGCCTTACCTCTTCGTCTGTAAGAGGAATAGGCTCGGAACCTTCGCCTACGAATCCGGTAACGCCCTGAGTATTGCGCACCAGGTACCAGGACTCGTTGGTGACGATCATCTTTACTATTACATATCCCGGGAAGATCTTGCGGGTCTTTACGGTGCGGCCCGTCTCGGTAACTTCAACTCTGTCTTCCGTGGGAACTATGACGCTCAGGACCAGGTCCTGCATGCCTCTGTTCTCCACGAGCTTTTCCAGGTTGACCTTTACCTTGTTCTCGTGTCCGGAATAGGTATGTACTACGTACCACTTGGGCTCCTTGCTCCTTCTGAGGAAACCTGCGGGGATCTCGTCCCTTTCGCTGGCTATGGAATCAGCGGGAGCGGCCTCGGAACGTACTTCTTTTTCCTTATCGAGGATCTTTTCGTCAGACATGTCCGTCTCCTACTTTACGATAAGTCCGAGCAGGAAAAGGAAGACCTCGTCGAGCAGCCAGAACAGTACGGCGAACGCCGCGCATACGATGATGACGACGAGCGTGTACTTATAAGTGTCTTTCTTGCTCGGCCAGGAGACCTTCTTCATTTCGCTGAAGACGCCCTTGAAGTAATCCTTGGCTCTTCCGAAAATGCCTTTTTTCTTTGCAACAGTTTCTGCCATTGTAAGAAACTTCCTTTCGTTACTTGCGTTACTTGGTCTCTTTGTGGAGCGTTTCCTTCTTGCAGAACTTGCAGTACTTCATAAGTTCGATGCGGTCCGGATCGTTCCTCTTGTTCTTGGTAGTGTTGTAATTTCTCTGTTTGCACTCTGTGCAGGCGAGCATCACTCTAACTCTGGCACCAGTCTGCTTAGCCATAATAAACCTCCGTTATTTGATGCGAATATACGCTTTTTGGCGACATCCAAAATACACAATGCCCCTCTTAGGCATAGTGCGACTGAATAAAAATACCACACGTAAATGTGGTATGTCAAACATTTTTATGCTATTTTTTTCTCTTTTTTATGCTTTTTTTTCTGCCGGGGCGCTCACCCACCATATATAGCGGTACGGGTGGGGCAAAAGCCCTAGAAACTACTTGCAGAAACCCTTAAGAAGCGTTGGCATCACCTGTCCGGCGTAGCTGCAGAGCGAGTAATCTCCGCTGCATATGCACCAGTCGTAGAGCAGCGCGCGCTCTAAAACGGCGTAAGCCTTTATGATGTCGTTTGCCGAGAGCTCGTCGCGGAACACGCCCTTGTCCTTGCCCTCTATGGCTATCTTCCTGAGGAGCTTGTAGTAGGTACGGTTGGTGTCCAGAAGGCTCCTGTCGGACTTGGATACAAGCTGCGAAGAAAGAAGCCTGCCCAGAAGATCCAGGGACACGGTGTTCTCTATCATGTAAAAGAGCTCGTGGTTGAGAAAGAGCAGCTTCTCCACCGGGCTCTGGTCCTCCGTAAGCAGGGGTTCCAGCCGGGTGTACTTTTCGTCGAAGAGTATTGACAGGGTGTTGAGCAGACCCTCCTTGCCGCTGAAATAGTGATAGAAGGAACCTTTGGACGTATTCGAAGCCTCCACTATGTCGTCTATGGTGGTGTTCTCGTAGCCCTGCCTGTAGAAGAGTTCCCAGGCGGCGGACACTATGCTGTTCCTGGTGTTCCCCGTCTTTTTCATTCTGCTATTCCGTACGGAAGCCGCTTCCTATTATCTCCGAACTGGTGGTTATTATCGTAAAGGCCTGCGGATCTATGCGCTTTATGTGCTTCTGAAGGCGTATGGCCTCTCTTCTTCTGCATACGGTATGCAGCATGGCCTTTTCGTTATGTGTGTAGACGCCTTCGCCCTTTACCAGCGTGGCGCCGTGGTCCATCTCCGTAAGGATGAAGTTTATTATCTCGTCCGGCTTGTCCGTGATTATTACGAAGTACTTGCAGCTTCCGAAGCTCTCCAGCGCTACATCTATAAGGAACGTCATGCTCAAAAGTCCGAGCACGGAGTAGAGGCCGGTCTTGATCCCGAAGGTAAAGAACGATGCCGCGCTGATAAGTATGTCTACGATAAGCAGTGCCTTGCCTACGTCCATGGATGTATGCTTCTTGAGTATCAGCGCAAGAATGTCCGTGCCGCCGGAAGAAGCGTCCGCATGGAATATAAGAGCCTGGCCGATGCCGGTGAAGAGTATTGCCCATACAAGCTCCAGCAGAGGCTCGTCCGTAAAGGGCTTTTCCATGGGCCATACGACCTCCAGGATGTCCACGACTCCGGAGTACAGCAGCGTGCAGTATATGGTCTTTATACCCAGACTCTTTCCCAGGACTATGAAGCCGATGATAAGCAGCAGCAGGTTGAGCGCCGTTACCCAGATGCCTACGCTGGCAGTGGTGTATTTGCCGAGTATTATTCCGACTCCGCCGACTCCTCCGGTAACGAAGCCGTTGGGAGACTTGAAGAAGTACAGACTAAGCGCCATTATGACGGAGCCTGCCGTCATGAGTATGAAATCTTTAAATAATTTCTGCTTATTTATGTTCTTGATATCCATTACCAGTAACTACCTTCCGGAGCAAAAGCCCGGCACATTATAACCGATGCGCAGAAAGGTTGCAACGGCAGAAATGCGTTTTAGAAAAGTTCGTTCCGGGAAAAGCAGGACGCCGGACGATCAGTTCCCGTCTGTCCCGATCTGCTCGAACTTTGCTCTTATGCTGGGGCTGTTCTTAGTAAGCTTCTTGATGCTCAGATCCTCCGCCTTGTTGTTCGCGAGCCTCAGGTTGTTCTCCGCTCCGGTGAGCGCGTCCTTTATCTTCTGGAGGTGTTCTATGGACTTGTCTATCTCGTCTATCGCCTTCTGGAACTTTTCGCTGGCGAGCCTGTAATTGCGGCCGAAAGCGTCCTTGAAGCGGTTCATCTCCTCCTCGAAGCGCGCAACGTCCATGTCCTGCTTCTTGACCAGCTCCAGCTGGGTCTGGTACTCGACGGACGACTGCGCCGCGTTGCGCAGCATAGTTATCATGGGTATGAAGAACTGCGGGCGGATGACGTACATCTTGGGATAGCGGTGCGAAACGTCCACGATGCCGGTGTTGTACAGATCGCTGTCTGGCTCCAGCATGCTTACCAGAACGGCGTACTCGCAGCCTTTTTCGTTCCTGTCCTTGTCCAGCTTCTTGAAAAAGTCTTCGTTCTTGTGCTTGGTGGCCGTCTCGTCGGCCTCGTTCTTCATCTCGAACATGATGGAGATGTACTGTAGTCCGTCCTCCGTAAAGTCGCGGAATATGTAGTCGCCCTTGGTGCCGGAGGAAGCGTCGTTGTCTTTTTCGAAGTACGTATTCCTGAAGCCGGTGGCGCGCAGTTTGTTGAACTCGTTCTCGCAGTACTGCTCCAGGCTCTCTCCTATCATCTTGGTGGACAGGCTGAGCTTGAAGTTCTTGTAGCGCTCTATCAGTTCGTCCTTGTCCCTGAGCTTGATCTCGTAGCTTTCCTTAAGACCTTTTTCGCGGAGCTCGGCGCCTGTCCTGGCGTTCTCGATCTCGCCGGTCAGCTTAAGTATCTGAGCGTCCTTGTCGGCGAGCGCGGTCTTTACTGCAAGCTCTGATTCTGTACGGACGTTCTTAACGGCCAGCTCGGATTCCTTGCGCGCGGACTCCAGACGAAGCTGCAGCTCCGCTATGGCGCGGTCCTTTTCCGCGATGCTGTCCGACAGTTCCCTGCGGGTCTTCTCCTCCGCAAGCTCAAGCTCCGTGCCGCGGGCCTTTTCCATCTCGCGCACTCTGTCCGCTATTGCCTTTTCGAATTCTTTGTCCCTTACCTGTTTGACTATCTCCGCGTAGCCCGATTCCTCCACTTGGAAGACGGTCCCGCACTTGGGGCATTTGATCTCCTGCATCTTTCTGTCCTTTCGAATCCGTATAACTGCCTGGATCTTTTGTTTCAATTGCATTATACATCAAATGCCCCCAGGGAATAAACTTCACTCGCCGTGTTTTTTTCTGGAACCTATCAGCAGGGCTGCGCCTCCCGACATTGCGGCGATCAGACTGCCGGCCCACAGGGCAGCGGAGGATACGTCCCCGGTCTCAGGGACCGGATCGGGTTCCGGCTGCGGTCCTGGATCTGGTTCCGGCTCAGACGCTGGTTCGGGATCGGGATCGGGCTCAGGTTCTGGTTCCGGCTCGGGATCGGGTTCCGGCTCGGGTTCGGGCTCGGGGTCCGGCTCGGGTTCGGGCTCGGGGTCCGGTTCCGGATCCGGATCAGGTTCAGGTTCGGGCTCGGGTTCCGGATCGGGAATGTCCGGCGTTTCCTGCAAAGGCGCGGTACTTACGACAACGCCGTCTTCTTCTATTGTAAAGTCTGCCCGCCACTCGGCGTTCAGCAGATATCCGTCGCTGGCACGGGTCTCGACCGCATGATATCTTCCGAAAGGAAGGGCGTCCGCAGCCGTTTCGCAGCAGCCGTTCTCATCCGTTGTAAGGACCAATACCACTTCGCCCTTTTCATATGTATTTCCGTCCACGGTCACCGGCCCGTCGCTGTCGCTGATTATGCTTATCTCTGCTCCTGCCAGCGATCCGTTCTCCCATGGCTTTGGAAGTCCGGTCCGGGCATCTACTTTCGCAAAGCGCACACCGCCGCGGACGGCATAGTTTTCAACACTGCCGAAATATGCGCTGCCCGACACGAGCACAGTAACGCTCCAGTCTCCTTTCAGCATGCCGCATGACGGCGGTACGAAGCTCTCCTCTATCGTATAATACGCGTAAGGAAGAAGCCCCTCCGGGGTCTGCGCCAGCCCTTCCGCATCAGTCGTTATGGTAAGTATGGACTCCCCCTGCCGGTATTCCTTTCCGTCAATGAATACGGAATGCAGATTGTCCGGATGCTCCGCAAGCTTTACCGTAAACTCTATGCCCCCGAACGATGTGCTGCCCTGCGGAACGTCTCCGGTCTGTGCATCAAGTTTGCGGATACTGACAGATCCTGCGCTGACGATCTCCTCCGAAACGGCATCCAGCATGTATGCGCCGCTCTTTGAAGGTGCCGCCCTGTCCGGGACCACCGAACCATCGCTTCCTATTACAAAATGCACTGTATGTACCGTTCCGTCTGCCGTGTAACCTGCCGGCGGAACGATCTCCCTTACGGTAAGCGTCCCTGCAGGCAGTACGCATGCCCCGGACGCGTCCCGGAACAGTGCCGGGCCGGATACTTTATATTCATCGGAATAGAATATCCGTCCCTGAGCGTCCGTAGCAAAGATCCACGACGCGCGGGGCGCCCCCTCCGCTTCCCCGGCAGCGTAGAAGTCTGCGGCATACTGCGCGCCTTCCAGCGAGGCCGCGCCCTGAGGCTCGAAAAGCCCGCTGTCTGAATCACGTTTTCTGATGATAAGGCTTACCGGGGCGGCCAGAGGATCGTCCTTCATCACCACTTCCGCCGTCTCATCTTCCTCCACCGTCACAGCTGTCACCGAACTATTGAGCGCGAAACCGGTAGGCGCCGACAGTTCCTTTACGTAGTAAGCACCGGCGTCCAGATCCCCGCTGACCGGAGTGATCCCGGACGGGCCGGTCGTAAGCAGCGCTGCGGGCGATCCCGGGTCATCCGAAGCCGCGGCAAGCGCCTCTTCCTCCGAAGCATACACGCCGAACACTGCTCCTTCAAAACTGTAGAACGGGTTGTCCTCCGATACCTGCGGAGCGGACGACAGCTTAGCTATCTGCACGTGCCCCGGTACGGGCTCTATTCTGTAGGTAATTACGTCCTGACGGTTTGCATTGTAGGACAGCCGGTAGGCACGGAACGATACAGGTATCCTCCCGCTAAACGACAGCACGCAGTCCAGCAGCGCCTGCCCTTCTTCTCTGGTGGAGGATGCGGCGGCATCGTACACGGACACCCCCCGCCGCAGGCAGTCCGCCGTCCTGGCAACTATGTAGTTCTGCGGAAACGTCGAAGCTGTCCATCCGTTCTGCCATGCCAAATACATTAGTATCCTCAGGGCTCCGTCCACTTCCTCCGCCGAGGCTTTCCACCCCGGCTGTATTACGGAATGCTTCGCAGCCTCCATGCAGTAGCCCTGCAGCAGCTCGCCCGTGTCCGAAGCCTTAAAGACAAAGTTGTTGTCGTAGCCGAAGGACTGTACGATACTTTCGCACACAGCCTCCGTAAGCGTACTGCCCGCACTGCTTCCGCCGCTCGCCGGAACGGGCAGCGCCAATAACAGAGCCGCTATGGCAGCAAACGCCGCAGCAGCCGCAAAAAACCGTCTGATCCTTTCTTTCATGTCCCTTTCTCCTTTTGAAAATGATCCTTAAGCGGCACCGCCCCGAAAAAAAGACCGCCCGTAAAGGCGGTCTTTCTGCTTGCGCTTTTTAACTGTCGCTATTGTATCATTTTCCTAAGGCGAAAACGGTACAGACTTAGATTATTTCGAATTTCTTCAGGACGTCGCGGATTATGTCCGAGGCCTCGTCGCAGAGCGCTTCCGTGTGCGAAGCCATAAGGCTGGTGCGCAGCAGGCACTCGTGCGGAGCGGCGGCCGGAGGCAGAGAACTGTTGACGTAAACACCGCGGTCGTAGAGCTCCTTGGCTATGGTAAGCGTGGGGATGGGCTCGTAGGTGTATATCGGAACTATGGGAGTTTTGGACTGGCGTATCTTTATTCCGCGATCCGTAAGGCACTTTCTGAAGTAGTTGGAGATCTCGATCAGCCTCTTGGGCAGTTCCGGATGAGCCTCCAGGTGCTTAAGAGCAGCCAGCGCCACGGCAGCGGTAGCAGGAGGCATGGAAGCCGAGAACATGAACGGTCTGGAGTTATGCTTAACGTAGTCTGCAACCATCTCGGAGGAAGCCATGTAGCCGCCCAACGAGGCCAGGGACTTGGAGAAGGTACCCATGTAGATGTCCACCTTGTCTTCCAGTCCGTAGTAGCTTGCGGTACCGCGTCCGCCTTCGCCGATCACGCCCATGCCGTGAGCATCGTCCACCATTACGCGGGCGCCGTACTTTTCGGCAAGTCTGCATATCTCCGGGAGGTTGGCTATGTCGCCGCCCATGGAGAATACGCCGTCCGTAACGATGAGGCAGCCGCAGTTATCGGGAACTTTCTGAAGCTGCTTTTCCAGATCTTCCATGTCGTTGTGCTTATAACGCAGCATGGTGCCGTAGCTGAGCCTGCATCCGTCGTAGATGGACGCGTGGTTCTCCTTGTCGCAGATGACGTAATCGTGGCGGCCGACTATGGCGCTTATTATTCCCAGATTGCTCTGGAAGCCCGTGGAGAACGTTACCACAGCTTCCTTGCGGAGAAACTTGGCAAGTTCTGCCTCCAGCTCCAGGTGGAGCTGCAGCGTTCCGTTAAGGAAGCGCGAACCGGAGCAGCCTGTTCCGTACTGCTTAAGGGCATCCAGACCTGCCTGAATGATCTCATCATTTATCGTAAGCCCCAGATAGTTGTTGGAGCCAAGCATTATGCGGTGCTTGCCTTCCATTATTACTTCCGTATCCTGTCTGGATTCAAGTGCGTGGAAGAAATTGTAAATGCCCAGTTCCCTGTATTCGTTGGCTATTGTGAACTGCGGGCACTTTTCGAAAAGATCGATCATTTAGACCTCCTGAATCGTCTATTTAATGCGTTGCAAACAAATATCCTTAATATTTCAATACACTATATCACAAAAGATCCGGCCGCGCTACTAAGAAATGAAACTGATGTTTGCCGGCATTACGGAGCTTAAGCGTAACTGTGCAGACCGGGGAGCAGGAGATTGACTCCGACGTAGGTAAAGATCACGCAGACGAATCCGACGACTGCAAGTACCGCGGCTTTTCTGCCGGACACCGCCCCGCGCAGGCGAAGATGCAGAAAGATCGCGTATATGATCCATGTGATGAGGCTCCACGTCTCCTTGGGGTCCCAGTTCCAGTAGCTCCCCCAGGCGCGCTTCGCCCAGATGGCGCCTGTTATCATGCAGAGCGTAAGGAACAGAAAACCTAACGAGACGGCCCTGTAGATGATGTTGTCAAGCGTCTTCTCGTCCGGAACGCGCTCAGCGAGCGAGCCTTTAAGTTTTCCTTTCAGAAGGAAGAAAAGCGCCACCCCGAAAGCCACTCCGAAACCGCCGTAGGCGATTATCGCCGTGCAGACGTGAAATCCCAGCCAGCCGCTCTGAAGCGCCGGCATCAGCGAATTTATCTCCCTGTTCTGCATGAAAGCGTAGCCCGCCACCAGGAATACAAGCGGCGCCACCACCATGCCCAGAGCGTCGAATCCGAACTTTTTTACGAATACGAGGAAGCAGATAGCTATGCCCCAGGCAAAGGCCGACGCGAACTCGAACTGATTGGTGAGCGGCAGCCTGCCGGCGTTTACGCCTCTGGCGATGATGCACAGAGTATGTACTGCGAAGCCTACGAGCACCAGTATATATCCGGCCCGCGCGGCTTTTTCCTTCTTCGCGCCCGCATAGATGAAATAGAATATGCTTCCCGCAAAATACAGGATGAGAAGCGCCATGAAACCTATGCTTTCGATGTTGCCCAGTGTATTATTCTGCATTCTGGATCCTCTTCTTTTCCCAGGGTCTCACATAAAAGGATATGAACAGACCTGCCAGCAGCACGAACGCCGAAACACCGACCAGCCAGCTCAGCGGATCGTGTTTCGCGACTATAAGCGTGTACTCGCAGGGATCGCGCATTACAAAACTGTATTCGTTGCAGTCTATCGATGTGCCCGGCGCCGCAAGCCCCATGCCCAGCACCGACCCGTCGTAGTAGACGCTGTACAGCGCATGGGGGTTATCCGGCAGCGGCGTCCTGCTGTAATAGCTGCCGTCTTCGTTCCTGGCCAGATCCGGGTAGAACTTGTTGAACATCAGGACCAGACTCGGAAGTTCGTTGGGGAAGGTGTATTCGCCCGCGCAGATCAGATCCGTCTTTACCTGCCCGCCGCTTTTGTATATGTCCACGTAGACCGCCCAGCCCATACTGTCCTGATAGAAGCTGTAGCCGAAAGCGTCGAAAGGATGATTGACAGAAGCCGTGCCGCTTTTACTGTTTCCCGACGCGTCGCTTACGGTAAGGCCCGCGGTGTACTGTTCCACGGTGTTATCCTCGCGGAGGCTGACGTCGAAACTGTCGATGGTTATCGAAAGGCCGGTGCCGCCGAGAGGCTGCGTACTGCCCGCTATGCCGTAGACGGTCTCCTCACGGGAGGTATACTGCCCCGCTGCAAAGCTGATTATCAGGAGCAGCATCCCAAGATGCGTTATCCAGCTGCCCCACATGCCTACGCTCTTCCTGCCGGACGCTTTCCACGCTTTCAGGACCGCCGGAAAACGCGAAACACTGCACAGTATAAGATTGACGCACAGCAGCGCCGTAAGCAGAACGAACCACCAGCAGGTAAATACATGGTCCAGGTTTAATTCGGTTATGATCTTAGCCCCGGTATCTCCGTAGAGCTGCCGGTAGGCGGCCTCCGAGGAACCCTGCGGGATCACGCTCCCCGCCACGCATGCCGCAGCTATTATGAACAACAAAACAAAGCTGAACTGCATGCTCTTGAGAAAACGCAGCCAGCCTTGCGGTCTGTCCTTTCCTTTTCCGGCCTTATGATCCGGGGCCCCGTCCATCGGACCGGTCATTTAAGAAGATCCAGCGCCTGTCCGGCAAGTTCTTCGGCCTTGTCGAGGCAGTAATTCGTGAGCGCGCTGTTATGAGCGCCCTCGGAGTTCTCCACGTATACGAAGTCCCAGTAGAACTGCGCGTCGCGGTCCAGAGCCTTTATCTGATCTATGGTCTCCTGCGGAAGCGTTTCACCCTCTATCGCTGCGGCAAGCTTCTTGTTGATCTCCACAAGCTTGGCGCTGATCTGCTTCTCGCGCCTGGTGGTGTTGTCCTGGATGGCCTTTACCTGAGCCGCAAGATCCGTGTGGCACATCTTGCAGGTGGTCTTTATAAGATCCTTGTTGTCCAGCGGACTGGCAAGATAATGGTTGGCGTACGGGTCGCCCTTTTCGTTGTAGGATACGCCCATGTGGCAGTCCGCGCAGGTGTACATTCCCTTGTGTTTGCTGCCTTCTCCGTAGTAGGTCTCGAACTCCGGATGCTGGACCTTTATCATCTGCACACCGGTGTTCGGGTTCTCGAAATCGTAGAAACCGGTGCTGTTGTAGTAAGCCAGAATGGCGTCCGGAGCCGCTTCCGCGACGCCCTTGTACGGCGCCTTGGTAGCCTTGGTGGCAGGATCGAAATAGTATTCGATGTGGCACTGCGCGCAGCTAACGGAGGACGCGGGGACCTTCTTAGCTTCTATGTCCGCATTCATGGCGTCCGCCATATAATCGTGGGTTATCACTATGGTGCCTGGCGTGTTGCCGTGGCAGTTATAGCAGCTTATCGGCTCGCTGACGGCAGCGTATACCGTATCGAAGTCCGTGCTGTAGACCGAAGTTCCCAGGGCGTTGACCATGGCCGTCATGTCCGGGGTCTTGCAGGTAAGGCAGTTGGCCAGTTTGTGAGGACGGGTGGTCTCCGCCACATCCCTAAGGGTATAGTTGTGCCCTACCGCCTCCGTATAATCGTACGCAAATCCGTAGCCGCTGTAGAGCGTCTGTATGTCAGGATCGGTCTCCGTGTATTTTACGCGGACTCCGCCGTGTCCGGTGTTCCCCTCGTTGTCCATGTAGCTCTTGTAGATGTCGGAATAATACTCGGACCATTCAGCCGCGCTTACCACGCCGTAGGCGCGTTCCGTTTTGACGTCCGGGACTTCCGGGACCGCGATCTCGGAGATCTTCGAGACCTTTTTACGTTCCAGACCGGCAAGCCTTATCTCATTTCCGAGGCTCGCGATAATAAGCAGAACAGCGACCGCCCCGATGAACCACATAAGTACATCTTTGTTCTTTGTTCTTTTATCCACGATAAACCTCCGAACAGCATTTTTCTCTATGTTAAATGATATCATTTTAACGTAAACTTCACAAGATAAAAAAAACACCGGGCATCTTGCCTATTACGTCCTTGCCTGATCCGGCCATGTGCATGTGCGCAGGCCTGTCCGGGGCGCTCATTTATGTTGCCTATTCCGGATGCCTGTGATAATATAATGTGTCTTATTATGTAGAAAACGCAGGGATCGTAATGAACAAAGAGATCGAAAAACTGATCGCCGGCATCAGACCCGCATACGCGGAAGCCGTAAAACTGGCAGAAAAAAGGCAGGAAAAGCTGGTAAAGCCCCCGGGATCCTTAGGACTTCTGGAGGACATCAGCATCAGATACGCCGGAGTCTCCGGCAAGGTGAAGAACCATCCGGAGAAGTTCCGCGTGCTCGTAATGTGTGCGGACAACGGCATAATAGAAGAAGGCGTGTCCAGCGCGCCGAGAAGCGTCACAAAGGCGCAGGCCGTGAACATGACCAGGCGCCTTACAGGAATGTCCTCAATGGCAAAATACTTCGGAGATGAAGTGGTGGTGGCGGACCTGGGAATAGCGGACGAATACGACTGCCCGAGTATACTGGACTACAAGATATCCCGCGGGACTAAGAACTTCCTTAAAGAAGACGCCATGACCCGCGAGGACGCGGAAAAAGCCATCCTGACCGGCGCCGAACTGGTAAGACAGGCCGAGCACGA